>CAYLUE010000034.1:4326-18056 GCA_964386795.1 uncultured bacterium | reverse complement strand
ATCCAATCATTGCAAATGAAATTATACGAAAAATTGCAGAAGCTTCTAATGTTGAAGAGCACGAAATAAAAAGAATGATTTCAACAAAAACGCGCGCGCTAAAGAATAATCAAACTCAAGAAGAAGAAAAAGATTCTTTTGATACCGTAAATGATAAAGCTGCAATTGGATTAATTAAAGTGCTTCTGCATAGTGCATCTGAACCCATAGCTTGGATTAAAGATAATTTGGATCTGAATAATATATCAAGCAACCGACTAAAACAGCTTTTAGAAAATCTTGTTTCTACATCGCATGCATCTTCTTCTGAAATTATTGCGAGTTTACCCAATGAAAAAGATCGTAAAATCATTACTGAATTAATGATGGAAGAAGATTCATCAATTGATTTTATGCAAATGTCGATTGAGTGCATAAATACGCTATCCAACGAAACAACAAAAGATAAAATTCAAAATTACCGTCAGGAAATTAGGAAATTAGAGGCTGAAGGTGGGGATACCACCGATCTTATGAATAAAATATCAGAGATACAAAAGGATATCAATGCCTAAACTTTGCATATTTCTATTGTGTTCTCCTCTTTTTGGTCAAGTAATTGAATGGAGCGAAAAACCGGACCCTATTACTGCGATCCAAATTTTTTGCGATACAGATGCTATCCCAATTTATGTTGATGGTATCCAAGTAGGAGCCTCTCCCATCAAAGAAGCTGTCCAGGTGGCCCCTGGGTGGCATCAAGTAAGCTACTTTCCCCCTAACATGTCTATTGATACTGGTTCAATGAATCAAAATCGCAAGATGAGAGATTTAATTCAAATCGCAAGGCAAGATGTTCTTGTTGATGAAGGAAAAACTGTGCGTGTGGTCTTAAGTTATCGATCCCTTGAGGGAGAAGCCATTGAATATGAAGAAAGATTATCAAGCAGTAGATGGGTAGGCATTGCCATGGTATTTGTTGTATTTGGCTTAATGACATGGGCAATGTAAATGCGAAATTATATCACTCTTCCTATCGTACTAATGCAAATTACTTTTGCTCAACCGGATTCTCTGGTAAAATATTTTTCTACAAATATTATGCGAACTAATGTTCTTAAAGGCAAACCTGAAAAATCAGTGGATAAAAAAGAGGCGCATTTCAAAGCAATCTACTATCCTTCTGGTGAGCTGAAATCCATCGAATTTCTACCAGCAAATTGGGATAAAAAAAGACGGGAAAAGACCAAAAATCCTGGGCGTGTTACGCTTTATTACCTTAAATGGAACCCCAAAACACAGGAATTATTAGAAGGCTTAACTAAAAGGGAGGCTAGGGCATGGCCTCATTACAGAGCAACGGTTGATGCGCAAGGTTTAGTGCAGGAAGTAGATTATATTAGTCGATCTGGGAAAAACCAATGGACATTTTATATGAAGTGGGATGATTATGGTAAATCAAAAGAATATGATATTGAATTTCATTCAAAGAAAGACCTATCACAGCTTAACAAAGAACTCTTTTCTCCAGATATGAGTATGATCCGTCCAGGTTGGATATCACGTTATAAAATTGAAGACAATGGCATCCCTAAAAGTGTTGAAATTATGGATGGTCTTGAAAATCTATATTATTTTTATCAATTCAACTATTCTAATCGAAAGCTGCAATCACAGTATTTCACTGCTGATTCCACATTAATTGGTAGTCATACTGTAAAATTCAACGGGAAGAGGAAACCGCTTCGAATTACCTACTACAACGAAAATGGAATCATGAAAAATGCCATCGAATATGAATACCCTAAGGATGCTAGAATGATTATTTCGCAGTTAAATAGTAAAAATCAAGTTGTTCAAAGAACATTAATACCAAAAAAAAAGGAAAAGCAAAAAAAATGAAAATATTAGTTACAGGAGGGGCGGGTTATATCGGCTCGCATGTTGTCATGCACTTATGTGAAGCTGGCCACGATGTCGTGGTGATTGATGATCTATCCTTAGGGGATAAAAAAGCAGTGGATTCAAAGGCAACGTTTATTCAGGGATCTATTCTCAATAAAGAGGATTTAAATCGATGCTTAAAAGATATAGAAACTGTTATGCATTTTGCAGCCTTTAAATCTGCTGGCGAATCGATGAAAAATCCTCAGAAATATTCGGAAAATAATATACTTGGCACTTTAACCCTTTTGCAGTCGATGATTGAGCATAATATCAACAATATTATTTTTTCATCTACCGCAGCAGTATATGGTTATCCAGAATATCTTCCTTTGGATGAAAAGCACCCACTTAATCCCATCAATTTCTATGGATTTACAAAACTAGCTATTGAAAATATGCTTGAATGGTACCATAAATTGCTTGGAATGAACTATGTTACCCTCAGGTATTTTAATGCTGCCGGGTATGATGAAGCTGAACGAATAACCTCACGTGAAAACAATCCTGCAAACCTTATCCCCGCGATTATGGAAGTGGCTTCGGGAAATCGTGACAAAATTGATGTTTTTGGAGATAATTATGATACGCCAGATGGCACTGGTATAAGGGATTATATTCATGTATCTGATCTTGCAAAAGCGCATGTAAAGTCTTTAGGGTTAATTCAAGCGAAACAAAGCGAAACAATCAACCTTGGTTCAGAGAAACAGTATTCGGTAATGGAGGTTATAAGTCTTACAGAAAAAATTACTGGGAAAACTATTCCTTATGAAATTGTAGATCGCCGAGAAGGCGATCCAGCTAAAATTTATGCTTCGAGCGAATATGCTAGAAAAGTTCTTAATTGGTCAGCATCGCTATCGAGCTTAGAGAATATTATTGAAACAACATGGCGTATATATAAATAATCTATTAACTTTGCGTCCCCTATTGGGCCCATAGCTCAACGGTTAGAGCACCGCACTCATAATGCGTAGGTTCCAGGTTCGAATCCTGGTGGGCCCACTTTATACTAATCAACTCTCCCTAAAACATACCCTTTGATTGCTTAATATTAGGTTAAAATAGACGTTTTAGTGAATTTATGAAGAAAGGGACGCGTTTATTATTTTTTGCGCTAATAAATAAAGAATTTTGATGAAATAGGCATTTTTTTACTAAAAAGGATTAAAATAAAATTATTCTTCCGACACTGACGAGTCGTTATTATCCCGATTATGAAAAATAAATAATCCGATAATACAAACAACAAAGATGAAATCCGGGTTAAGATACCCTGTGTTCTCCAGTCCAAACCTACTATCAAAACTCCAACTGAATACAATGTTGATGAATTTAAAGAGGATATCCTCTAAAAGCTTTGCATTAAATCCATCTAATAACCAATATGTGACGATTGAAGATGCTATGGTTAATAAGGTTTTTTGAATCAAATTAAGCTGTGCAATAAATTTGTTCATGATTTTCATTATTTTATGAAATTATCGACTAAGAATACACAATTTGTGTATACATTATCTAGTTATTTTTTGTTTATTCATATCAACATTATTCCTCTTTGCGCCCTTTAGCAAAATAATATAGCCCTATAGAAGAACAAACTACTGTGGATAGAGGAATGATCATTTTCCAATTAATTGTTGTCCATCGCATTTCTCTAGGCTTTCGCACCGATCCAATTTCATAAGTATGCTCTATACTGAATACGAAACCTGAATTATAATTCATAAGAAATAATAATATCAGAGAAACGACAAGAATAGATGCGAAAACTTGTTTTTTTATATCCATGGGTTTATTTTGATAAATTATTATTGATTTTCGTATTGAGATCTTCGATATCTTGCTTTAGGTTGTCTAATTTTACTTGGATATTATCTAGCAGCTTTAATTTTAAGGAAATCGTATTTACGTCTCTATTCAAACTCTCGATTTTATCCTTCAAAAACACATTACTGACATCTATTTGATTTTTCGGTTTATAATTTGAAATCGATTGATACACATTGAGGGCCAAAAGGGTGATAATAAGAATTAATTTGATATCAATTTTCTGCATGATTTTATCCTAAACTCATTTTGCTAATGCATTCACTGCTATTATGTGATGAAGTATTAACATATTTGCTTACTTGATAGTTTATAATACCATCTAAATTATCATATAAAAGTGAGCACGGGTCTTTTTCTTCCTTATGCACATTTATCCACTTATTCATAGATTGTTTAGATAAAATAACAGGTTCTCGGTGGTGAATGTGCAGTAATGACTCCCGCGCTTCTTTGGTTATAATCGTATAAACTAATTTTTTCTGCCCATTTTGATCGGTATCCCACTTACAGAGACCCGCCATAGGTAAGATCTTTTTATCTTCATGAAAAATGTAATAGGGAACCTTGCTATTATCCACTTGTTTCCATTCATAAAAGCCATTAGAAAGCACTATGCATCTATTTCGATGAATTAAATCCCTAAAAGTAGGCTTTTTATCTACAGTTTCTGCTCGGGCATTGAAAATTGGCCTTCTATTCGTATCAAATCCAAACCCCCAGCGCATCGAGTGAATAATCCGCTTATTATTTTCGACTAATACGAGAGAGCTTTGTGTCGGTGAAACATTGTATGCAGGTTCATAATTATTT
Source organism: uncultured bacterium (assembly GCA_964386795.1). Lineage (GTDB taxonomy): Bacteria > Fidelibacterota > Marinisomatia > Marinisomatales > TCS55 > TMED108. Next base: position 13,487 of record CAYLUE010000034.1, on the reverse strand, counting down.
TCATTTTTCCAAACATCTACCTTGAGTTCTTTTTTAATTTTATTTGGAGAAGAAAATATAGAATTTCTACCACACATTAGGATAAAACTGGCTGTAATTTGATGGTATAATGATTAAAATTTGAAAGTTGCATGTATCTTTATATCTTTATATTGTTTGGTTTACATAATTTATACACGTTTTGTGTATAAATAATATATAATATTTACTATACTTTTTCTGTATTGAATCATTTTTTGTATAATAACGCTCTATGCATTATACAAATTTAACATTGTTTTGTTACAAATTTATTAATTCATTATAGTTTAACTAAGAAATATCCTGTTTAGCTAAATTTAATGCAATATTTTTGATTGTCGACGGTCAGTATATCCAAATTATTATTGGTTTATATCAAAAAAGGTTTATAAAATAATGGCAAGTATATTAGAAGATATTTACATAATTGTTTATAGAACATATTAATGCCAAGACCAAGCCGTCAAACCAAAGCATTCTTAACAAATCACACATTACAATTAACCTACATATTATCAAATAAATCATGGAGTTAATCATGAAAAAAACCTCGAGAGCTATGCTGATTCTGCTACTGCCAGCCTTTGCGCTTGCCCAGAACTCTGTTTCTGGTACTGTAACGGATAATGCTAGCGGCCAACCGCTCGTTGGTGTGAACATTGTTGTTGAAGGAACAACAATGGGATCAGCAACTGGTTCGGATGGTTCATATTCAGTTAGTAATGTTCCAGATGGTTCCTATACTGTCACAGCTTCTTATATTGGTTATTCAGACCAATCTAAGTCAGTTACTGTCAGTGGATCCTCTGAAACAGTTAATTTTTCACTAGCAGTATCCGCATTGGGTTTATCCCAAGTTGATGTTGTTTCCTCACGATCAGATGAACGAGCACCCGTTGCATTCACGACGGTTACTAAAGCCGAGATGCAACTTCGCCTCGCATCTAGAGACATCCCGATGGCTCTAGAGACTGTTCCAGGTGTATATGCATCTGAGCAGGGTGGTGGCGCTGGTGACTCACGAGTTACCGTTCGCGGTTTTACCGCAAGAAATGTTGGTACTCTCATTAATGGAGTTCCTGTAAGCGACATGGAAAATGGTAAACTCTACTGGTCAAATTGGGATGGTCTTGGTGATGCTGCAGCTTCTATTCAGCTACAAAAAGGAATGAGCGATGTTAATGTTGCTGTTCCTGCTCTTGGCGGAACAATCAATATTGTTACCGATCCAAGCTCTGGTAGTCGTGGAGGCTATTTTAAGCAAGAATTAGGATCATTTGGTTTTCAAAAATCTACGTTGGGCTTTAATACTGGTCTAATGATGGATGGAAAATTCACTATGAATGGTACCGTAGTTCAAAAATCAGGAAATGGATATTTTGAGGGTACCAAATCCCAAGGCTATGCTTACTACGTTGGCATGGGCTATCAAGCAAATGATCAACACCGCGTAGAAGCCTACCTCATGGGTGCGCCTCAACGCCATGGTCATAACTTATACGAAGTCAATGCAGCGGTGGCAGATGCCAAATTTGCTGAAGATGTACTAGGGTTCGATAAGAATGCGATGGATTACTTTAAAAGCAAAGATGATTACAATAAAGGCGTTACATGGAATCAAACATTTGTATCTGATGATGGAAAGAAAGTCAATCAGTATTTTAGTATGTACACCGAACATAAAGATATGGAATCGTTTACACCAGGTAGCGTTCATCACCGTGAAAACTTCTTCCATAAGCCTCTTGGGTCATTAAATCATTATTACAAAATAAATGATGCAATGCGACTCTCTACAGTTGCCTACTGGTCAGGTGGCATGGGTGGTGGTGCCGGTGAATATGGTTCACCAAAATGGAGCTACCACACTGGTAAAAATTACTTCCATCGCACTTTGGAATACGGTGCTTCTTGGGATGAAAATACTGCCTCCAATAGAGTGGACACAAAATATCATCCGACTAAAAAGAAATCTGATGGTATCTTAAGAAGTAGCATGAATGAACAAAATCAGTACGGTCTGCTATCAAAATTTGACTACAAGTTAAATGATGAGCTCGCATTACAGTTTGGCGCTGACTGGAGAACGGCTAAAATAGCACACTACCGAGCAATTCGTGATTTAATTGGTGGCGACTATTTTATTGATTATGGTAACAACGAGTTCAATACAACAACACAGTCACAGATGCTAGGCTTGGGTGATAAAGTGCTCTATCATAACACCAATACCGTTGATTGGGTTGGTGGATTTGCTAGCGCACGGTATAACACCGAACAAATGACCGCTTTTGGTGTGTTTGGCTGGACCAGTTCCTCATTTACAGTAACTGACCACTTTACCAAATATAACAAATCAACGCATAAGTCAGACTGGCAGTCATCAGGAGAGGGTGGTGCAGTAATGCTTACCAATAACGGCCTCACTGGAACTCAGTTAAAAATGGGTGCTAGATACTTCTTAGGCTCAGACATGAGTGTATTTGCTAACTTTGGTTCTATCAATAAAGTTCCAATCCTTGATCAAGCAATTGACGATGAAGACTATGCAATCATGGAAAATCCTGTACAGGAGAACTTTACTTCTATTGAGGTAGGAACTAGAGCAATGCTTATGGATAATAAAATGTCCGTAAATGCTGTATACTATAACAGCACTTGGAATGATCGTCAGGCACGTAAATATGCACAAAATGCTGAAGGTCAGGCAATTGTTGCTCAGCTCGAAGGGCTTGATCAATTGCATACAGGTGTTGAGTTAGAAGTTGCCTATCAGCCTATGCCAATGATGAGAGTAGATGCTGCGCTAGGCCTTGGAAACTGGACCTATACCGATGATGTCACAGCCAAGTATGAAGACTGGGATAGCGGTACTAAAGAAACAAAAACAGCTAAATTATACATCAAAGACCTTCATGTTGGTGATTCACCGCAAACACAAATGGTCTTAGGTGTAACAGCATACCCTATGTCAGGACTAACCACACGATTCATGATGAAGCATAATGCAGAGCTTTATGCTGATTTTGATCCTACAACACGATCCGACTCAAATGATAACACAGAATCATGGAAAGTTCCTAACTTCACTACATTCGACCTCTATGCGTCCTACAAGATGAATGCAGGAGGCTATCCTCTATCCTTAAATCTATCCGTTCTCAACATGACAGACTTACTATACGTCAATGAAGCGGTAGATAATAGCAAGTATGGTGGATATCATAAACTTTCTGACGGCACCACCAAACGCAACCAAGACAGACATACAGCACAAGATGCTGCAGTCTATTTTGGTATGCCTATGAGAATGAATCTAGGAGTTACAGTTAGTTTCTAAATAAGTTTTACGCTTATTGTAAAAAAGCCTCGTGAAAACGGGGCTTTTTTTTAGCTAAAATACCACAAGGATAAAACTGCTCTAATCTTGGGGCCATAGAGGAGAGCAATCATGAAACCTAGCGTAATAAACGGAATAAGGGGCAATTCCCTATCTTTTTCTTGTTTTTGGTAAAGGAGGTACAATCCAACAAAAGAAGCGGAAATAAAGGTAATATAGAGCGCTAAAACTATATCCTGCCATATCAATGGCATGCCTAAAATAACTCCTATCTGAATATCACCCATCCCCACCGCTTCGCGCTTGTAGATATACGAACCGATAATACGTAACAATAGAAAAAAACCTCCAAAGATGGCCGCCCCAAGCAAAATCTCAACACTGAGCCTATTTGAAAGTGTTAGAAAAATCGTAACCGCTACGAGTAATAGTGCTAAATGATCAATGTAAATATTTTTAGAAAGCCAGTCGATCGATGATATAATGATTAGTAAATATCCTATAATGAGTAGGCAAATGAATAGAGGAAGATTAGGTTGATGGTCATATAGCGCTATCGTCAATATCGCGGATAAAAGCTCGATGAATGGATACTGCAGTGATATCTGCTGGTTACAATGTCTGCAGTGTCCTTTTAAAAAAATAAACGAAAGCAGCGGTATATTATCGTACCAAGATATCTTGTGACTACAGTCCGGACATTTTGATCTTCCATGAATAAAGCTTTCTTCGTTGATTCTTCGAACTGCAACAACATTCAAGAATGACCCGCAGATTAGCCCAATCAAAAATAATAAAATAACATTCATCGTATATGTTCTGTTCGTTGGAAAGTGTTGTAATCGGCTGTGATCTGATAGGCAAAACTATCGGCCATCGTGATCCAGCACTGATCGGTATTCCCCTGATTAAGGATACTGCCATTTTTTGAAAAGATAGAATAATCGATAAGGGTAGTTCCTGTACCATCATTGAGTTTCCAAAAGCCCAAAAGATTATCACTGGTAACGTAATCATCAATATCTACCAACGAATTAAATTTCATACCTTGGTTGTGCATGAAAGATACGCTTGCGCTCGTCATGGCGCTATTCCATATCCCTAAATTGCGAACCTGCCCAGAAAAGAAAAGACCTCCAGGGGGAGTATCCACATATTTTCCAATAAATAACCGGCTGAGACCAATCGTAGACCAATCAATATCTCCTGTTACATTAAGCTGTTGCCTTAGATCTTTATTCTCATAGATCTTTAATTGCGATCCGTTATACGTAATGCTGACAAATGTCCAAACATTATCGGTTACATTGTCGAATCCTACGGTTTGGTGCGTAGTACCTGATCCATTGACTAGCGTAACGCCAAACGTTAATCGGGCTGCGCTATTATCGTTAATTCTGTTGAATGAAAATTGGAATCCCGCTCCTTCATAGGCACCAAGGGGCTTTTGATGAAAGCCTACCAGGGGTTCGCCTTCTTTTGGTAATTGAAGCTCGGGCGGAGTTTCGCCGTCATTTTGGGTTTTCATCCAGAATGACACCGTGAAATTATCTTCAAGTTGGGTAAAATGGACATCATTTCCAAGATCAGCAAACGTGAGCTGACCCTGGTAGCGTGAGGAAACTTTTGGTACTCTTTTAATGATGATATTCCCTGATTCAATCGTCTGTATCGTAACCTGATCGTTCTCATCAAACGCCGGTAGTGCGTTGTTATTTATGAACGCATTCCCTGATTGAATGCTATGTATCAATTGCGATCCGGAATAATCCACCGAGACCGTTTTAAGATTGGCAATGGATGTAGAGCTCAATAAAAATAATATTCCAAGCGCAATGAAGGTAACGACCACTGAAAAAAGGAGCAATATTCCACCTTTTACTTGCACTATGGTAATCTCCGGGTTAGAAGAAACGAATTGTTGACGGTTTCATTTTGAAAAGTGAACTCATAACTTAATTTAACTCGGGGCATCGTATTCATCTCATTAGTAGTGTAGGATTCAGAATCATCTGGCGGTTTGGCGGAATTATCATAGTTTAAAAACTCGAACTGTGTCTCAGCAGGATTCACATTGCTTAATAAAACCTTTTTGTTGGAAGCATTTATTTGATAGAGAATCTGATTATTCTCAATCGAAATGATTATTTGCTGCTGGTAGGAGCGTTCTCTCGTGGTAAAAAAACCGATAGAATCGCTGGTTAAGAATTTAAATTTGCTCAAGGTTCTAAAGTCCTCATCAAGTCGATTAATTAAACGCGATTCTGCAACATTGCGCATCTGTATTGATTCCATCTTAGCAAGCTCTCTGAAGCTACTGAGTATCAGGTTAAACAGTAAAGGCATTACAATTGCCAGGATGGTAATTGTAATTAGCATCTCGATGAGCGTAAATCCTCTATGTTTCTTGATTATCAAAAAGGATACTCCATGATTCCATTACTCATCAATAAAAATTTATTGCCTGTATCAGGGTTGAACAAGGGTCGCAAATAACCGATATCTGTTTGTAGCAATGAGATATCTCTGGCAATGTAATTACCAGAATCATTTGTTTTATAGTAGTTCTGTATTGCGGTCTGCTGCCCCCCTTGCAATTGGACGAGAATGGTGACATTTTTTCGCTCTAAAGACCCCCCGGATAGTTTAATATCATACCAACGGGAAGGCGGCTGACTTTTAACGATATATCCGTACGGTTTGGCGCCTTTGAATTTTTCTAGCCCCAAATCATCATCTAAGTCGATAGTGATCGTGTGGTCTTCGATATAGGCGGTTTCTAAGGCGGCATTTTGCGAGGCATTTTCTCCATTCATTTTGATCGTAATATTGTCCCCATTGCGATGCACTTTGATGCGTACATATTTTCCCAGCCAGTGGTTTCGTGCGCCAAGAAATTTTACCCCAGGGGTCACTAAAGTCACATCGCTATGAATGGTATTGCCTGAGGGGAACATGTGTACAACCTCGCCATAAAAAACGCCAAAGGTTCCGTTAGCGCCTTTGGGCTGCAAGCCGTCGAATGTCTTGCCCACCGCAATCGCGTAATTCTTACCACCTTCGCGAACATATGCAATGATTAAACCAATCAAATCATCGTCTTGCCACCCCACATCGTGATTAGAGAATAAGGTAGCTTCAAAAATATAATTCTCGAGGCTCTCAGTGGTAAAAAATCCCAGATTATTTTCTACATCCGCGTCTATCTCCACATACCCGTTCTCTCCCTCTACAAGCGTCCATAGGTTGTAATTGCCGGTATAGGGCGGTTCGATTTCAATATCGTTATCTTGAAGCCTATCTCCATTATTGAATATGTCCTGCGCACTTAAGGTGGTAACCTGTTGGGATAAATTATTGTCAAATTGTGCTTGTTCTGCTGTCGTGAATATGGGCATATCCCACTGCTTAAGTAGGGGTAGAATATTGGTTGAAGATGTAAATGCATCTGCCGATTCAACCCGGGGAAGAACATAGTAAATTTCAACATCGCCATCATCGATAACCGAACCGTTCTCCACGACAATGCTCGGCCGGTAGCTGATATAATCATCTAGCGATGCACCTGCTAGATTCTTATCGGAATCAATATCCAGTTCGAAGGTTAATTGACTGGTACCATCTCCTCCAGAATACATGGCTTTGACCTCGGTTTGATTAGAGGCTCGGCTCGAATACGAACCCTCATCTCCCGTCACTAAACCGCTAACGATATCAAGAAATAAACTGAAATTGGGATCGCTATCATTCAAGAAGACATTATCAGAAAATGCAACGGTGAATTTTAAAACATCCCCAACGGAAACAATATGCTGTCCGGCAGTTTTATTGACGCTAATACTGAGCGGGTAAGCTCTTTCAATTAAAAGTTCAGAATTAAAATCGCCTCCAATGATGCTGGAATAACGTATGCCATTGTCAAACAGGGGATGATCGATCGCCAGCTGGATGCGCTTGAACAAGGTTGGGATATTTGAAAGCTGAATTGCGCTCGATTCAGTGTTTACGTTGACATAATTTAGCGTTATACTAGCATCCATACCGGGGAAAGTATTATCGGTTATATTTTGACCATGAAAGTCGTCTATATCATCCAGCGTTGACCAGTTGGAGATACTTTCACCAGTTTCCAATCCAAAAACAGTGGTTAGGCCATTCTCAACAATTGAATCGATGTTCTCATCGTAATTGCGCAGGGCGATCTCTTCAAAAATTTGGTTTGCAAAGGAGTCTGCTAAAGTTAGTAAGTGATTTTGGCGTAAGCGTTTTTCCATGACCCGAATTGAGCCGAAGACAACGCCCATGATAATCATCGTCACCGTCATTCCGTAGATGACATCGATGTAGCTGAATGCTTTGAAATGTTTTATTCTGCCCATTCTACGTTCTAATTGACAAACGATGTCACTCCAGTAAGTCCCGATACATTCAGGTTGGTCCCTTCAAGATCGATCAAGATATCATCGGAAGATTCCAATAACCCCCAAGGGGTAAAAGTGATCGTATCGTTTGCGCCAAAGCCTAAAGTAGAAGTAAAAGATGACAGATCAACTGTATTGATAAACGCATTCTCAAACCATAACGGAATTACTTCAGGATCCCCTCCATCAGTAGGGCTCAACTTCAGGGAATAGGTCTTAGCTGTAGAATTTGCAATCAGAGAAGCATACTTGTTTTCACTCTGTGCAATTTGCTGCGCGTAGGCAATATGCTGCGTAAGAGATTCGGCAACTTTTCTATAGTCAATTTTTTTTTGATTAGGAGAAAATGACGCAATTGCAACCGAAACAAGTATACCAATAATCGCGGTAACCAGAACGATTTCAATCAGCGTATATCCTCTGAAATTTCTGGGGTTCATATCTAAAGTAAAAGGGCCGGAAACTCCGGCCCTTCATCATACATAAAATTTAAAACTAGCTTTAGTCCCCTAAAACACCAACTGCATCGGGAGCTCCAGCTAAATCAACTTCAGTTATAGTGCCACCTATCTCTACGAAGTTTGAACCAGATTCATTCTCATCTACATAGCTAAAATAGACTTTATAAGTTTTATTATCATCACTATTATAACAATAGACAACTACAACTTCGGTATCATTAACCAATTTCCACACCCCGCATTTGTCTTTAACTCTCGTGCTTTGAGATGTGCTAAAAGTCCAGTTTGTTGTAACAGAGGGATCCGTATACCTTGACTTGAAAACGTTATCTTCATCAGCAGCGTTATCCCATGCTCCTCCCGTTATCGATGGATATGTAGCAGAGCCGCTCATCGATGATTGGATATAGTCTGATGTAACCCCTGTATTAACAGTCGCTGCTAGCGCTCTTGCGGATGCTACGCGCGCAGTGCGGACAGAATTGTTGAATGCGGGAACAGCGAATGCTGCTAGAATGCCAATAATGGCAATTACAATCACTAACTCAATAAGCGTAAAAGCTTTTACTTTTTTCATTGATTACCTCTCATTGGAAAAAAATTTATTTATTTTTTATATCCAAAAATGATAAATGCTATTGATGTCGCAATTTTAACCATTACTGCATTAATTCGCAATCTGTTTTACATCGCTACATTTTCGTACATCTTGAACATCGGGATAAAGACGCTCCCCACAAAAATCGCAACAAAAATACCCATGACCACGGTGATGACCGGCTCCATAAGGGCAGATAATCCTTCCGTGCTATTATTTAATTCCACCTCATAATACTCCGATGCTGAGATGAACATTTTATCCAAAGCGCCGATCTCTTCACCAATACCGATCATGCTGCACAGATAAGTGGAAAATAC
>CAYLUE010000034.1:0-4226 GCA_964386795.1 uncultured bacterium | reverse complement strand
GAGCTTGTTAAAATTCCCGTGAAAGTTGGTACTACCTTGGTGATCACGATATACATTGAAATGATCATGATCGAACCCACAATCTTGGGGTAGCGTGTCGCTTTTTTTATGTTATCACTGATCTCAACATCCTTTTTTAAAGTTTTTTCGAGCTCTCCAAGCATTTGATCTAATGCGCCTCCACGCTCACCAGCTTCAACCATTGCAACCGAAATATTATCGAATATCTTTGGATGTTTTTTTATTGCAGCTGAAAAATCGCTGCCTTGCTTTATATCGATTACAACATTCTCAATTGCGCTTTTAAAATATTGATTATCAATTTGCTGTATAGCTATTTCAAGAGCCTGCACCAGGGAAACTCCGGACGATAGCATCGTTTTGAGCTGTTGAATGAAATTTGTTTTCTCTTGCAACTTGACCAGTTCACCAATTTGGATATTAAAAGATGATGATTTCTTTTCAACGATTGAAAGAACATCGCCATCCAAGTCCTTTATGCTTCTTTCAACTTCAGCCGATGAGTTTGATGTCATGACTGTTTTTACCAGTTTATTTTCGGAATTGAGGTACTGTACTTGAAATTCAGAGGCCATTTATAATACTCTTATGATCTCATCTATTGAAGTGGTTCCATTCAACGCAAGGCGCTTTGCTTCGTTATTCAATGTATCCATATTATCGTTGATTGCTTGGGTTCTGATTTCCTGATCAGAAACACGATTATTAATCATTTCATTTATGGAATTTGTTGGAATTAATAGTTCGTATATACCGCATCTCCCGCGGAAACCGTTTCCGCCACAATTCTGGCAACCATCACTATTGGATTCATACACTTTTTCTCCGCTTTTAAATCCAAACTTTTCCTGCTCAAACTCATTGACCGTTCTCTTTTTTCTACAAGACGTGCAAATCTTTCTTATCAGGCGTTGAGCAATAATTGCCCTAATGGTTGAGGTAATCAAGAACGGGTCGACACCCATATCCAGAAGGCGAGAATAGGAGGAGGTGGTATCATTGGTATGCAGAGTACTGAGAACCAGGTGTCCAGTCAATGCGGCTCGCACAGCCAGTTCAATTGTATCAATATCTCGCATTTCACCCACCATGATAATATCCGGATCTTGACGCAGCATAGAACTCAGTGCCGCTGAAAATGTCATTCCAGCTTTTTCGTTCACTTGGCCTTGCGCGATTCCTTTCATGTTATACTCGACTGGATCTTCAATGGTCAAAATATTTACACCGGGCTTGTTCAAAAGATTAAGCGTTGCGTAAAGTGTCGTGGATTTTCCACTACCGGTAGGGCCGGTTACTAAAATAATGCCGGTAGAGTTGGCAATGGCTTCATGCCATAAGTCAAGACTCGACTTAGAAAAACCAAGTTTATCAAGGGAGATTTTCCCTTTGCTTGGATCTAAAATACGCATCACGGTTTTTTCTCCAAACTCTGTTGGATAGGTAGATACACGAAAATCGTATACTTTACCTGATGACATGGAATGTTTGAATCTGCCATCTTGGGGTTTCCGTGTTTCCGCAATATCTAAATTTGACATCACCTTTAATCGAGAATTAATCGGACGGGTGCGTGAATGCGGTAATACCATGATTGATTGTAATACACCATCGATACGATATCGTATATCTAATTCGAATTCTGAAGGTTGGATGTGAATATCACTAGCATCTGATTCGATGGCTTCATCAATTATTTTTTCAACCAATTCGATGACGGCTGATGAATCGTCATCATCATCCATTTCATTTTCATCAACAATTTCAATTGCATACGAACTTTGAATGACATTTTTTAGTTGATCCTTGGTGCATAGTATCACCTGGATCGTCTTGCCTGTTTTTAATTCAATTTCATCAATAGCATTTAAATTTTGCGGGTCGTGGAACCCAACGGCAAGCATATTCTCCGCTTCAAAAAGAGGAACCGCTAACAGCTTTCTAGCTGTTTCTTTATCCATTTGCGATAATGCTTTACGATCGATATTGAAAGATTTGAGATCTACATATGGTAAACCTTGCTGCTGGGACAAAACTTTAAGAAAATCAATTTCATCTATGATTCCAAGATAGATCGCCGTTTCACCAAATCGTCTTTTTGATTCTTTTGCTTTTTCAATCACGCGCTCGATCTGTTCTTCGTCAATAATTTGCTGCTCAAGTAAAATTTCACCTAGTTTTTTATCTTGATCTTTGGTTGTTTCAAATAGCGACATAACTAGCTCGATAGATAATTGATAATTTCAGATATGTTGGCTGGCTTGGACCAAATTTTATTTACCTGGTGCTGTTTTTTGAAACTCTCTGGATCACCGATTGATGCACTAGTAATATGATGAATTTCAGTATTGTTGAACTTGGAGTCTCTTGAGATCAGGTTGATTAAAACAATGGAATTAATAGCGTCACATTCGGTATCAATCATAACTATATCCGGCGGGTTTTCGTTGATATTTCCTAATGCAATTAAACCGTTTGAAAATAGCTCTATTTTATGCTCGCTTGGTGACAATTGCATCGCAAGTTCTTGGCTTAGGAAGGGGTCGCTGGTTACGCAATAAATGTTCATCTATCCAATGATCGAAGGGGTAATGAAAATTAATAATTCTCTTTGCTGTTCGCTTTTGGTATCAATTGTAAAGAGTCTCTTAATTATTGGAATATTGCCTAAGAAAGGAACTTTGCCAGTAATGTCTGAATCGTCTTCTAAGATTAGACCACCAATCAATAATGTTTCCCCGTTGCCTACGACTACATTTGTTTTCGCTGATCGATTACTTACAACGGGTCTATCCTTATCAGGACCAACATAGTTTATTATTGCTGAAACCTGCGTATCAAGTTGCATCGTTATTTCATTAGGGTTATTAACGCGGGGGGTTACTTTCAGGACAATGTTAACTGAGACATTTTCAAATGTATATGGATTGGTTCCAAATACACTACCTTCACCTTGAGGAACCAGCACAGGAAGGGTCGTGCCAACATTTATCTCTGATGTAAAATTATCAAAGGTTGTCACTTGTGGCTCTTGAAGTAATTTGGTTCTGTTATCGCTTTCCAAGGCTTCAAGCACTAGTTGATAAAGCGGTAAATCCATTTTTGCCATTGCAAACTCTTGCCAGTTCCCTATTCCAACCGCACTCACTCCGCTATCTGGAGCGAAAGCAGGTCCGCTCAATTGTGCACGTTGAGTCCAATCTATCCCTAGGCGTTCATCGCTTTGCAGGCTTGTTTCAATAAATTTCACAGCAATATTAACCTGAGTTGGGCGCTTGTCCACAGATTGAATTAGGTTTTTTATATAATTAATCCTTTCTCTGGTATCGGTTATAATCACTTTATTTGTTCCGCCAGATCCCTTTCCTCCGGTCAAATCAAGCTCTTTAATGTTCCCTCGTAAAGAAAGCTGGTCTTTAAATGAACTAATTGCTACACTTGATTCGATATAATCCAGGTGCACAACCTCTGTTTCCAGGCCACTTTTGGTATTTCCTAGGGATTCAGTATTGGTTACAACAATAATATTATTTGAGCTATACCAAGAAAGGTTATTGGTTTCTATAATAGAATTAAAAATTGTTTTGAATGGTACATTTTTTGCACTGATGGTTATAGGAGCTTCGCTTGTGCTGCTATTTAGTATATTCAATCCATACTTAAATGAAAGTGCTTTGAGCACTTCATTCATACTAATTCCATTGTAATTCACGCTAATTATGGTATCTGGTAAGACGCTTTTTGTCTTAGTTATGCTTTCAGTAATATTCTTGGATTGAATATCATAGATAAATTTTATTTGGGTATCGGATACAAATAACTCATACACAGGAAATTTTCGAAAAAATAGCGTAAACAAGCCTTCTTTTTTTGACACCGGCTTATATGTATACCGATACAGGTTATCAACATTGAAATTTTCATTAAATCTTTCAATTTCAAGTTTCGAGTTACTTTTTATTGTAATACTGACCTTAGGGGGCGTAACAGATACTTCGGTTATCTCTGCTGACTTTAATTCATTTATTTTCCATTGAATAGTTGCCTGGGATTCATCTACACTAAAAGCCGGGAAGTCTATATCTTGACCAGGCATGGCAGTGATAAGCATAACAGAGATACAAAGTACCTTTTGTAAATTCCTCATATCATTTCCTTTTCAAAATTCTTGTCTGATTATTCTTGCGTAAAAGAACTCGTTTTTC
>CAYLUE010000033.1:0-18538 GCA_964386795.1 uncultured bacterium | reverse complement strand
CCATCACACATAAAAAAATGGTATAATATTTCAATTGGCAATAAACCCGAATGGGATCAATTATTTAATAATTTTAATTCAGCAGTTGATTATCCAGTATGCCTCTTTTACAAAGAATTATCTAGAAAGTATCCAGATGCAAAATTTATTTTAACTATGAGGGATTTTGACGCGTGGTACAAAAGTACCAAGAATACTGTTTATACCGTTCCTACGATGCTACCAGATTGGTTTAAAAAGTTAATTCTCCCTCTTAAAAGATTAATAATAATGCAAGATAACTTAATTTGGGGTGGATTATTTAAAGATAATTTTACCGATAGAAAATCAGTTCAGATTATTTATAATAAACATATTGAGGATCTTAAAAAAACAATACCCTCTGATAGGTTATTGCTATACTCTGTGCATGAAGGATGGGGGCCGCTATGTAAGTTTCTTAATGTTGATAGACCAGATAATATTTCATTCCCAAAAGTAAATGACACTAATGCGATACTTCGCAATTTTGCTATTATTAAAACGATTCCATATTTATTGATTTTATCAATTATTGCTCTTTTATATTTTTTGTTTATAAAAATATTTTAAGATAATAAGATTATTTGTTATTAAAATATTTTCTTAATCCAGCCCATGAGCAAATCACACATTCTTCTAGATTATGATTTCTAGCAGGGCAGTGTTCACGGCCAAAAAATATTAGTTGTAAATGGCGCTTATTCCATAGTGAGTCTGGCCATAATTTTTTGAGATCTCTTTCCGTCATTTCAACATTCTTTGCTTTGGATAGGCCCCATCTTGCAGCGAGACGATGGATATGGGTATCTACAGGAAATGCAGCATAGCCATACCATTGTGACATCACAACGCTTGCAGTCTTATGTCCAACCCCTGCTAAGCTTTCAAGGAATTCCCAATCAGCACTCAAACTGCCTGCATCAATAATTTGCTGCGCCATCTTTTTTATATTTTTTGCTTTAGTTGGTGCTAATCCAATTTCTTTAATCAAATTCTGGATTGTATTTACATCAATTGCAGCCATTTTTTCTGGAGTGTTTGCAAGTTTAAAAAGAGCAGGTGTAACCTGATTTACTTTTTTGTCAGTGGTTTGCGCGGAAAGCATTACAGCCACGAGTAAAGTATAAGCACTTGAATGCTCTAATGGTATTGGAGTGCTAGGGTATAGCTTATCTAAAATAGTACCAATTTTTATTGCTTTGTCAGATCGATTCATTACTTATGATATTATAATGTTGTTAAAGATTATTAATTGATAAAATAAAGATACTAATAAGTTAGTCTTTCATTAATAAATTTATTTTATCAAAACTAAAAATAATTATACAACACTATTGCATTAATAGATAAAGAGGAAGTTTGGAAAGATCAGCAATAATTATTACCACTCTCATTATATATAAGCTATTATTGATTTTTATTGGTTGGTCAACTCGGAAAAAAAATGTAACGATTGAAGATTACTTTGTTGGCGGAAAACGATTAGGTCCTATTATCACATCGATAAGCTATTCAGCTAGTAATTCATCTGCTTGGACCTTACTTGGAGTTAGCGGAATAGCATTTTCACAAGGTGTTTCAACTATATGGTTAGTGATCGGAGTAGTGACTGGTATGTTTATATCTTGGCTTAAAGTTGCACCGGCAATTTTAAGTATAACTAGAAAAAATAATCTGATTACGATACCTCAGTTAATTTCAAATGATTATAATGATAAAGATAAAAAATACATATTATTTGTATCATCATTTATTATCATCTTTTCATTCACATTTTATATTGCTTCACAATTTCAAGGTGCAGGAAATGCACTAAATGATACTTTTGGAATCAGTATTGTAGAAAGTATAATGATCAGTGCAATCGTGATTTACTTTTACACTTATATGGGTGGATACCTGGCCGTAAGTATTACCGATACAATTCAAGGATTTTTGATAGCATTTACAGCTGTAGTAATGCCTACTATGGCGATTATAAAATTGGGCGGTATTTCTGAGCTCATCAAAAACTTTGCAACTGCAACCACTGAATTTGCCAGCTTAACAGCTGGAAATATAGGTATGACTGCATTAGGATTAATCATCGGACACCTAGGAATAGGTTTAGGTTATTTTGGACAGCCGCATTTGCTATCACGATTTATATCTGTCAAAGACCAAGGTACTTTAGCAACATCAAGGACATATGCCCTCATTTGGTTTTGTATTGTATTTGTCGGGATGTGGCTACTAGGTATTACGGGCCATTTTATGATTGCAGATTTAAGCAATAATGAAAACATCTTTTTTAGATTATCTAATGAAATCTTTCATCCTGTTGTCCAAGGTGTACTGCTTGCAGCGGTGATATCTGCAATCATGTCTACAGCTGATAGTCAAATATTAGTTTGCTCGTCATCTATTAGCCTTGACCTTGGGATGAAAGAAAGCTCTTTAAAGATTTCAAGAATAATAACCGGTGTTGTTATATTAACTTCAGCTATGATTGCAGTTTTAATACCTGAAAAAATATTTAGTAGAGTGTTATTTGCCTGGACTGCAATGGGCTCATCGTTTGGACCTGCAGTGATTTCTAAAATAATGAAATGGAATATTAGTCCTCAACATCTGCTTATTTCTATTATACTGGGTTTTGTATTAGCAGTACTATTTTTCATACTACCCAATACACCGGGAGATTGGCTAGAAAGAGTAGTCCCATTTATGACTAGTTTAATTTTGATTTATTTTTTGAAAAAGAATTAACTGTATTTATAGTGAGTATACTTCAATCTAATTTTAATCTTCCTTGTGGCGCACAAATAAAAAATAGAATCGGCAAATCCGCGATGACGGAAAGAATTGCCGATTCGAATAATTTCGTAAGCGAAAAGCACCTTAATCTTTATAAAAGATGGTCTGAGAGTGAATGTGGATTGTTGATTTCAGGTAATGTAATGGTTAATAGATACAATATTGAAGGTGCTGGAAATATTATTATTGATCAAAAGAACTATAAAGATCAATTACAAACCTTAAAAAGATGGACAGAAATCGGAACTCGAAATCAAACTCATTTTTGGATTCAATTAAGTCATGCGGGAAGGCAAACCCCTGGCGAAATAAATAAAAGACCCATGGCTCCATCAGCAGTGCCACTTAAAATACCTGGTAGAAAGTATGGAGTCCCTATTGAGATGTCCGCCCAGGATATAAAAGACACTATCGAGCAATTTGTTTTTGCTGCTAAGATTGCTCAAGATGTAGGCTTCACTGGAATCCAGCTTCATTCAGCACATGGATATTTATTATCTCAATTTTTATCGCCAAATATTAATTTAAGAGATGATGATTGGGGAGGTTCAATTGAAAATAGATCGCGACTTCTAATTGAGATTATTCGTAGGTGCCGTAAAGAGCTTGGTAATGATTATCCGATATCTGTAAAACTAAACTCAGCGGATTTTCAAAAAGGAGGTTTTAGTGATTCCGAATCGATTGCCGTAGCAAAAATGCTTAATGAAGAAAAAGTGGATTTATTGGAAATATCAGGCGGTACTTATGAGCAGGCAAAGTTTTTAGGGTATGATGAATTAAGCATAAATCCAAAAAAGAATTTATTTCTAAATCGTAGTACAGTTGCTAGAGAAGCTTACTTTTTATCTTACGCCCAAAAAATATCATCGGTTTGTTCAACCCCATTAATGGTTACCGGTGGTTTTCGTACACAAAAGGGTATGGATTCCGCGCTTTCCAGTGTTTGTCAAATCATTGGCGTTGCTAGACCTCTTTGCTCAGACCCTCTAGCTGTAAAAAAACTTTTATTACGCAAAATAGAGATATTGCCTATTTTTGAAGATAAGCTATCAATTGGCAAAAAATGGCTTTCGATTAATAGTCCGATTACAATAATAAAAGCTTTGAATGCATTAAGCATCATATCTTGGTATTATGTACAATTGAGAAGAATGGGTGACGGTTTAGATCCAAATCTTAAGCTGAAATCTCTAAATGCATTGATGATTAATGAAAAACTTGAAAAAAAATCCATAAAAATCTATCAAAATCGCATTAAAAATGGTTAAAATTAACTACCATGTCTGTTAAATCTGAAATCTGGAAACTTATTGGTTGGGTTGGTGCAAGTCTTGTCGTCTTTGGATACTATCTGAATGCCAATGGACTCGCAATCTCTTGGATAATATGGATTGCTGGTAATTTGATGGTTGGAATGTATTCATTAACTAAAAAAGCTTATTCTACTGCCGTGATGTCATTTATCATCACATTAATGAATATTTATGGGTATTATAGCTGGATTAAATGAAACCTTTGACAAAGCCCCAAGATTTTCCATCAGCCACCAATTTTAGCTATCTAAACGCCGCTAATGTATCGCTGATGTTTAATGGGGCAGAGGAGAAGATTCATGATTGGTTTGGTGACCTATCTAAGAATGGTAGCAATAATTTTACTGAGGAAGTAGAAGAGAATGTTTTTAAAGCTTTACACCAAGCTGCTGCAAAGCTTATCAACGCTGAACCAAACGAGATTTCAGCAGGATCTAGCGCTACAGAATTACTTAGCTCACTAGCTTGGGCCATTTCTCCAAGAAAAGGAAAAAATATAGTAAGTACCTCTTCAGCTTTTCCAAGCACTGTATATCCATGGATGCGTGTTACTAATAGCACTGGCGCTGAAATACGGCTTGCGGATGCAGTGAGCGGATTTACCTCAATCGATGATATAAAAAAATTGGTTAATAGAGAAACTGAGGTTGTATGCATCTCGCACACGGAGTATAACAATGGTCAAACTTATGATTTAATTCACTTAGCTGAGATTGCCCATCAAAATGATGCCATTTTAGTGGTTGATGCAACGCAATCAGCGGGCGCAATTCCGATTGATGTACAGCAATGTCCAATTGATGTTTTAGTGACCGGTGCCTATAAATGGCTGTGTGGGCCTTTTGGATCTGCATTTATGTATATTAGACATAATCTTGTAAATCAACTAGAACCTGGCTTAGTAGGGTTTCGAAGCCATGATAATATGTGGGATTTAGATGCCGCTAGAATCCGCTACAAAAATGATGCTTCTAGATTTGAGTTTAGTACGACTGCTTTTGGGTGTGCTATTGGATTAACCCAATCGATTGAATACTTAAATGCAATTGGTGCTAATAAAATATATGATTATAATTTATTTTTATCGGATTATTTGATTGAAGGGCTAAAAAAACTTGATGCAATTATCACTACACCCTTAAACCAAAAGGAAAGGTCGCCAATAATTACAGCATATTTTGAAAATATTGATTCCGTCCAACTGATTAAAGCATTAAAATCTGCCAAGGTTTTTGTTTCTAGTAGAAAAGAATCAATTAGATTCTCACCTCATCTCTACAACTCAAAAGAGGATATAGAATTGGCCATTTCAACTATTGGAGAAAATATATAATAATGACTGAATTAAGCAGCTCACCTGGCCCTTATAAAAAAATATCACCAGGCTACATGTTACTTTTACTGGTTTCAACTTTCTTATTTTCAATACTCTATCATAGCGCTGCGTTGCTCTTCAATAACAATCCGATGCCCTTATTCGATTATATTGTATTTACATCAATATTAGTCATATTAATTACTGGTGGATATCAATTATTTTTTTGGGTACAGAATAACAATTATTTTTTTAAGATAAAATGTTTTGCGACAAAGCTAGATGATTTGATCCCATTTTGGCCGATATGGATTTGGCCATATAGTTTTTTATATTATATCATGATTGGAATGATTGCAATACAGATAGGGTCGATTCAAGAAGGCATGTATTTAGCTTTTGGTGGGCTCATACTTCTCTTGACTCAGTGTATTTGCTTCCTTCTATTGCCATGCAAAGTTCCAGATAGTTATAGAGATTATGAAGTGAATACTTTATCAAAACGATATTTGAATTTTGTACAGCAATTAGATAATGGCCGTAATTGCTTTCCTAGCATGCATAACTCTGTGGCAGTTTACGTTGGCCTATTTCTGATTCCATCAATTGGAGTATGGAGCTACGTATTTATTGCTACAATTGCTATTTCAACAGTGCTGGTAAAGCAGCATACCATTATTGATACCGTGCCTGGACTTGTGCTTGGCTGGGGCATCTTTACATTATTGGAAAATTTTATCTTTTAAAAAAATGAATTCCTTATGTTAAATAAATACACTTATTATATTATAATAATTTGTTTTTTCAATATTAGCGCAAGATCGCAATCAAGCCTTGAAAAAAATTACAACCTTCAGCTATCTCAGCTCCCTGATGACAATATAGCTATAGACGGATATCTTGATGAGGATGCTTGGAACAATGCAATGATCGTTAGTGGTTTCAATAATTACCTACCAGTAGATGGAGGTCTTGCTGAAGATGATGCCAAAGTTTATGTTTGGTATAGTACTGAAGCCATTTATTTTGGTGTGATTGCCAATGAAGTGCATGGCGAGGCTCGCTCTACGCTAGCCGATAGAGACAAACTTGATAGCGATGATTACATTATGATAATTCTAGACACCTATAACGACCAAAGAACTGCATACGCGTTTGCCACAAACCCCATCGGTCAGCAATCTGATGGGACAATCACGGATAATGTGCCAGATAGAAAAGCCTCTATGCCATTTAGGATCGATAAAAATCCAGATTATGTCTATACATCAAAAGGCAGAATAGTAGAAAATGGATATATTGTAGAAATTAAAATTCCTTTTAAAAGCTTACGCTACAATAGCAATGATATTCAAAGTTGGGGCTTCAACGTCTTAAGAAGGGTGCAGCATTCACGGTATTGGCTAGCATTGACTTCAGTTAAGCTTGGAGAAGCCTCCTTCTTAGCCCAAAATGGCCAGTTAACAGATATTAAGAATCTGAAAACAAAACGACTTTTTGACATTAATCCCGAATTAAGAAGCGCAATGAATAGAGATTCAGATTCAGATAATTTTACATCTCAAACAGAGGATCCATTAGGTATTAATATTAGATATGGTCTTTCATCTAATACGGTTTTAAATGCAACCTTAAATCCGGACTTCTCTCAGATTGAAGCTGATGTTGCTCAAATAAGCTATGAGCCTAGGCGCGCATTGTTTTATCCTGAAAAACGGCCATTTTTTTTAGATGGAATTGAATTCTTTTCCAGTCCTACCAGATTGATTCATACTCGAAAAATTGTCAATCCTATCGCATCGACAAAAATAACAGGTAAGATTGGTGCTAATTCTATAGGCGTGATTTCTGCTGCTGATAATTCAGGACCCTCTATAAGCAAAATGGATGCTGCAGTTGTTAATGCACTTAGATTTAAACGAGATTATTCAGATCAAAATCATATGGGCATTATTTATACAGACAAAACAGATAATGATTGGTCAAATCGCGTGTTTGCCGTTGATGGAAAATTAATATTAAATAATAAATATTCTTTTCAAGGTCAAGGTGGATTCAGCGTAACAAATAGCGCAGACAATACCGGAATTCTTGCGCCCATGTGGAATGTCTCTGCGAATTCCTCTACTAGAGAGTGGTCGCATTCCTTTAGCTCTACCGCTTTTCATAGTGAATTCAATCCTGCACTTGGTTTTATAAGCATAGGAGACTATGTTACTGTTGCCGCAGGAACGCGCCGTACTTTTTATGGATCTAAAGGTAAGACAATAGAAAAATTTACCTTAGGGTATCGCCATACGCATAATTGGAATTATGACCCCTTTGTTAAAGGTGAAAAACCTCTAGACTGGAGAAGCTACCCTACTTTCTCGTTTAACTTTAAAGGAGGATGGGGCTTGAATACCTTTATATGGTATGAATCGTTTGGTTTCTCTGAAAAAACATATCAATCTTATTATATCAAGGATGGTTCTGACTATAAACCATTTACAGGAAGAGACGCATTGATTAACCTTGGCTTTATGACAACTCTTCAATTTCCGCAATTGGATTCATTTTCAGGGAGTTTAAAAATTGGATATGGTAGAGATCCTAATTATGAAGAATGGGCGCCGGGTGATATTGAATTAA
Organism: uncultured bacterium; assembly: GCA_964386795.1. Taxonomy (GTDB): domain Bacteria; phylum Fidelibacterota; class Marinisomatia; order Marinisomatales; family TCS55; genus TMED108. The sequence goes on along the minus strand of CAYLUE010000033.1, from coordinate 10,459 downwards.
TTGAAATGAAAATGCTTTGGAATCCTTCTGATCAGCTCAGGATTAACTTCAGAATCAATCAACAAAAAAATAAACGTCCAACTGATGGCACATTAGTATCATCAGGAACTGTGCCAAGATTAAAAGTTGAATACCAGCTGACCAAAAGTCTTTTTCTGAGGTTTGTTGGTCAATACAATTCTTCCTATAGAGACAGCTTAAGAGATAGTTCCCGAGATGGATTGCCAATTTATCTAAAAAATTCGGATGAAACTTTTACTCGACTAGGTAGAAAAGAAAGCAATAATATTCAAACAGATTTCCTTTTTTCATATAGACCAACACCGGGGACTTTAGTATTTATTGGATATGGTGCTGCGTTAAGCGAGCCCCAGCGATATCGGTTTCGCTCAGTACAGCGACAGTCCGATGGATTGTTTATTAAATTGAGTTATTTATATCGATTGTAGCCTGTGCGTTTTTTATTTCCAATAATATTTTTATCCCTATTGGGATGCAGTATTCAAAATTCAAAAAAAAATACTATTTACACATCTGCTGCTGAGCTGAACTACCAGAAATATTTTAAAAGAAATTTAAATAATATTGATTTGATTGAAGGTATTTGGTATGAATATGCTGTGGGTAGTTTGTATAAGGATAGATTATTATTACAGAGGATACGTGAACCAAATCGAGCCACGTGGATTATAATAAAAGATAAGGATTCAAAACGGTATAATGTTTTGAATGCAAACGGTAAAGATAATTACTACAACGCATCCTTTAAGCCAACAAGCAATAAAGATATTTTCTCATTTGATTGCGATATTAAAGGCACACAAACAAAGATATCATCTAAGGCAAGAATCATCGAGAAAAATCAGCTAGAGATGGAATATGATGCACCTAAAGCTATGATCAGTGAAAATTATGATCAATTAGATGGCGATGTAGTATTGCACTGGAAGATAGAGTGGATTAAATCATTTCCCAGGAATTAGAAACGGCAACCCAGTAATAACATATGTCAAAAATAATAAAATCAAAATTATCTCGCAGGTTTTTTATACAAAAAAGCGTTGTTGGTCTCACAGCAGGAATAGGCGCTATTTATGGAAAATCCAAAATTCAAAAACCACAAACTTTTTCTACACCTAAGAGTGAAAATGATAATAATTGGTCTGCGATACGATCCCATTTCATTTTGAATGACGATGTGACCTATATGAATAATGCTAGCTTAGGCATGCCACCAATTGAAGTTGTTGACAGTGTCAATAAAGGGTATGAGGGAATATCTAAAGACCCTCTTCATGGAAAGCATGAATTACAAGAAAATATAAAGAGCAACGTAATGCCTACCCTTGCTAAGGTATTTGGCGTGAAAACTGATGAGTTGATTTTAACTAGGAACGCATCAGAGGCATTGTTTTTACAGACTTCAGGGTTGAACCTGACTGAAGGTGATGAAGTAATCATTTCATCGCAAGAACATCCCGCAGCTTTAAAGCCATGGATGCATAGAAAAGAAAAAGATGGGATTAAGGTGAAGCCAATTTTTATACCGAGTCCATTGATTAGTGAAAATGATGTGGTAAAAAGACTATCTAATGCAATTACTTCAAAAACAAAGGCGATTTCATTTTGCCATGTTACAAGAGGAGGTCATAAGTATCCTGTTAAAAAAATTTCACACATGGCAAGAAAAAAAGGCATCATCACTCTTGTGGATGGCGCTCAAGCAGTGGGGCAATTTCCGATAGATATTAATGATTTAGATTGTGATGCTTACTCAGCTAGCCTGCACAAATGGATCCTGGCACCATCTGGAACAGGCTTTTTGTATGTTAGAGAAAATTCAAAGAGTTATTTTAGTTCACCATTTGACCCGGATGCATCAAGCATTCAAAGTCTATTTACTCCTCCAGGTACTAAAGATTTACCTGTGCGTGCAAGCATAGGTAGTGCGCTTTATTTTATTAATAAAATTGGAATAAAAAACATAGAAAGAAGATGCCGATCTCTTTCAAACTATCTAAAAGATGGTTTAAAGAAAATTGATGGAGTAAAATTGCTTAGCGGAAAGACGCCAAATTTATCGGCACCAGGATCCACTATTTTTGAAAAAAAGAACCTCGATGCTATTGAATCAGTTACTTTATTTGAAAAAAGAATAAAATACCATATTGATGAACACCAAAGGGATGGACATAACGCAATACGCATCTCAACTCATTTTTATAACTCAAAAGAACAAATTGATTTACTGTTGAGTGAATTAGCAATAGTATAAATTCTATTAATGAAAAGAAGAAAGTTCATACATAAGGTTTGCAGTTTATCTGCCGCATGCGCAATTCCAATGGTGATGACCACGCTTCAATCTTGCACTAGTTATAATAGCGAAGATGATTCTGATAATGTTGAAGTGAACCCAATTGATGAGAATCTAATTGAATTTGATTTGAATGATACTAAATATGCAGCTCTAAAACAGATTGGTGCCTCTATTGTAACAATGGCCTCAGATTTTGATAAGGCAGGATTAATATTTTTTCGTCAAAATCAGACCACATTACTTGCATTTAGCAGAAAGTGTCCTCACGCAGGCAGCGCAATTGATCCATTTGTAAGTGGAATTTCAACATGTCCTGGCCATGGTGCTAAATTTAGATCAGATGGCTCTGCAATTTCTGGCCCAACAAATGCAAATTTAAAGCAGTACACTGCCAAGATTAATGGATCGATGGTAACAATAACCAAATAACCTTCTGAATATTTTCTCGTTTACAAGATAAGATGCTCAATATTATTTCAATCTTTATTTTTTTAAATAGTATAATTTTATGCCAAGATTATTCTTATTCTAATGCATCACCTGATGGTATTGGAAAAATATATCATGATAGAGAAATTAGTAAAGTAATGGGCCATCAAGGCGCCCCATGGCTTGAAAGATATAATCGTAAGAATGAAGAGAAACCAGATTTAGCTATAGATCTTTTGCAATTAACAAAAGACATGGTTGTAGCAGATTTAGGAGCGGGAACAGGATACTTTACCTATAGAATGGCTCAGAAGTGCAGTATTGTTTATGCTGTTGATATTCAACAAGAAATGTTGGATTTAAATGCAAGGCAAATGAAGAAAAAGAATATTAATAATGTTAAATTTATTCTAGGCGCAGAAGATAAAACGAGATTACCTGTAAATTCTTTTGATCTGGTGTTGTTAGTTGATGTATATCATGAGCTTGAATATCCTTATGAGATCATGAAAGATATCAAAGAGTCATTAAATGAGAGTGGAAAGGTTGTATTGTTAGAATATAGAAAAGAGGATCCAAATATTCCAATTAAGCCTTTGCATAAGATGAGCATTGATCAAGTAGTCAAAGAAATGAATTTTATAGGACTAAATCTTCAATTAAATATTAAAAAACTTCCAAGACAGCATATGCTAGTCTTTTCTAAATCATGAAGCTCAAACTTTTCCCATTGGGTATTGTTGCCTACCCATCCAAATATATCCCCTTACATATTTTTGAAGAACGCTATAAAAATCTGATCAATGAATGCATTGATAAAAAAAGTGAATTTGGTATCGTTTATCAAGACTCTAGCGGCCTTGCCAAAACTGGCTGCACTGTTGTTGTAAAAGAAATATTAAATAGATATTCTGATGGACGTATGGATATTGTAAGTGAAGGTAAAAATATATTCAGACTAGATGATCAATCGATCAAAAACAAACTTACAATTGGAGAAGTAAGCTACTTGCCCAATATAAAGCCTCTTTCTAAGGGTAAATTTGAACCTTTAAAAGAGAAATATTTGCAATTATTAATTATGATAGGACTAAAAGAGGATATTAGTCGACATTTGGAAAAAACAAAAACTTTTGAGCTTTTAGAAATGATGCAATTATCTCCGGAGTTTGAGCTAGAGCTCATTTCACTTAATTCTGAATTACAAAGAGTTGAAATTTTACATACATTTTTTGATTCTCTACTGAAGCAATTTAACTTATTTAATTCTGATGAAAGATTTTCGACATAGCGATAATCAATACATCTTATTATTAATAAATAATTTATTAACTTTTACTATAATTTTCATGAATACAAAATAGGCTTTATATGATAACAGTATTATCTCCAGCAAAAAAATTATCAGAAGAATGCACTGCTGCTGAATTTAACTATACCCAATCAGATCATTTGAAGAGAACAAATGAACTTGTTGACCAATTAAAAAATTATGCACCACCCCACCTACAAGACCTAATGGATATTAGTGAAAAGCTGTCAGTTTTGAATTGGGAAAGATATCAAAGCTGGAACCTTCCGTTTAATACAAGCAATTCAAGACAGGCTCTTTTTACCTTTAAGGGAGATACTTATACCGGATTAGATGCTGACTCATTAAATGAAGATGAGATTGCTTTTGCTCAAGACCATACTCGAATCCTTTCAGGTTTATATGGGCTATTGAAGCCACTGGATTTAATTATGCCTTACCGGCTAGAAATGGGAACCAAATTAGAAAATAATTCTGGAAGTAGTCTTTATGAATTTTGGGGAAACAGTTTAACAAAATATTTACAGGATGAATTATCTTCTCATAGTGATAAATTTATAATTAATTGCGCCTCAGTTGAATACTTTAAGTCTATTGATAATAGCTCAATGGAAGCTCAAGTAGTAACCCCCGCATTCAAAGAGATAAAGAATGGTAAGCCTCGAATTATTTCATTCTTTGCTAAAAAAGCTAGAGGGATGATGGCAAGATTTATAATTCAAAATCAAATCAATAACATAGATGATATTAAACAATTTGATTTAGGCGGCTACCAATACAATCAAAATTTGTCGCAAGATTATGCGCCTGTATTTACTAGAGCTCAGGCTTAGACGCCTACATTTTTGATTAATTGATCTGTTCTGCCAACTATTTCTACCGCTGCGCGATTGGTGGATTGGTTAATAATTAAATTATTATTTTTTTTCAATACAATAGAGATACTTCCATCAAGATATTCTTGGACCTTTGGAACCATATCAATTTTATCAGGAGCATAGAGCAGACCACTTTTTTTACCTGAATTAATTTCAAGCTCTAACTCAAAAGCTCCTTTTTTTATGTGCCATTTTAAGTTTTGGTTATTTAATTCAATTTTTACAATCTTTGAAAAATTATATGTTGTAAATCGATAAAGCTTATCATCATGCTGAATTCCGATTATAAAACCTGAAAATTCGTAATTTTTCCATGGGATAGTAGCAAGGGATACGGAGACGCTTATTTTTGAATTCCCAAAATAGTTTGATTGCGCCCATATCCAATCTTTTGGAAAATTTCTTCCCCAGTCTTTTTCTATATAACCATGACCCTTATTAAAATTTATTTCATTATCATTGATAGCTAGAGTTCCACCTAAGTCATGATCCATGCTTAGTATTCCATGAAAACATTCCATTGTGGGTACGTAGCCGTACCAACCCATACATCCACGCTCTAATAAATTCACGGGCCAAGGCTTGAGGTTGTTTGCAGTGATATCGCCGTATACTTTTACTCGTTCATTTTGAAAGTTTAAACTAAGCTTATTTAATGAAAAGAAATTATTACCTAGTTGCAATTCATACGATTTAGGATTGCATTCAAATTCATTTACATCATAAGCGATATAATCAACTTGCCCATTAGATCCCTGGTAGAGCATTAAAAAAGCTGTTTCATTATCACTTACCCCGCTCCTATAGATCCCAGGTATTATAACAATTGACTCACCGTTAACACATGACATTTTATGGTACCATCCCTCAAAAAAAGGTCTTTTTATTGATTGGCCATGAAACAATTCGGGACGTTTTAAAAACATTTTATATTATTAATTAATAGATATTTATTTAGAAATTGTATAATCAAAAATTACTAAATAATTAATCAATTCATGGAATCAATAATACTCATCATCGCTGCGTTCTTAACTTCTATGCTTTCAGCAATCATTGGAATGGGCGGAGGCATAACATTGCTTGGCATTATGGCGCTTTTAATGCCTAGTGGCTATCTTGTTGTGGCATACCATGGCATTATACAGCTAGTAAGTAACGTAACAAGAACAACCGTTTATAGGCACCATATTACTATATCTATCATTAAGCCTTTTCTTATCGGCTTGATTCCGGGTCTTATTCTATCTGCGATGCTTATCTATGGAATTATCACTTATTATGATGTTGTATCAGCTGCTGATTTAAAAATTGATTTTTTAAAGCCTGTTATTGGTTTATATATAATATGGTTTCTTTTTTTAAGAAAAAAGAACGATGCAGTATCTAAAGAAGTATTTAAATGGATGGGTGCTGTTGCAGGGTTTGCTACGGTATTTATTGGTGCAATGGGACCATTAATTGCACCATTATTTATTAATAATACACTGAAAAAAGAGAACATAATTGCAACCAAAGCTGCGTGTCAAGCTGCAGGACATCTAGGTAAGATACCTATTTTTATCTTTTTATTTGAAGTGGGCTATCTTGAGGATTGGAAAGTATTATTGCCGTTGATACTCGCTGTATATTTTGGAACAAAGCTTGGGAAGCGAATGCTGGGAATATTGCCAGAGGCTCTTTTTCAGGCCTTATTTAAAATAACCCTGACTCTGATAGCTATTAGATTAATACTGATCGAGTTATGGTAAAATATCTCTCTCTATTAGTATTTATTTTAATAGGCTGCTCTAGTACTTCTGACTCTAATGCTTTAAATGGCATAACCCATTCAATGGATAGTAGGTTTTCATCCATTGTAAATAATCCAGATCAATATTTTCTGCAAATAGTTTATACGCAAATAGATCGCGATTCAGAGCAACTCCCTCAATTCACCACTCATACATTCAATGTAGAGCCTAAAAAGTATTTCTATCCAGCAAGTACGGTAAAATTTCCAGCAGCTGTTTTAGCATTAGATAAGTTGAGACGCTATGAATCTTTGAGTATTACAAAAGAAACAAAGCTTACAATAAAAGCAGACCAAGAATGGATGTCTCCAATTAATTATGACTCAACCGCTCAGAATGGTAATGCTACAATTGGACAGTTTATTAAAAAAATATTTGTTGTATCAGATAATGATGCCTTTAATCGTCTTTATGAATTTTTAGGACAAGACCACTTTAATCAACGTATGTGGGATCTTGGCTATTCGAATACTAGGTTGCGGCATCGTTTATCTATTCGACTTACTCCTGAGCAAAATAAATACACTAACTCATTCAGTTTTTACATTAATAATACAAGGCTACTTGATCAGCCTATGCGATATTCTAAATTACCTATTACTGTAAACTCAACTGATAATTTGATCGGCACATCTTATATCTTAGATGGAAAAAAAATAGAGTCCCCTATGGACTTTTCTGGAAAAAACTTCTTTAATTTATTAGAACAGCAAGAATTTTTAAGGCAGGTAATTTTTCCAAAGTATGTTAATACTAGTAATCGCTTATATCTCACTAGCGAAGATTACACCTTTTTATATGAATGGATGTCTAAATTGCCCAGGGATAGTGCTTACCCATTTTATGATAGCTATGATAAATATCCTGATAGCTATTGCAAGTTTTTCATGTTTGGGGATTCCCAAAAAGAAATACCAAGCCATATTCGTATTTATAATAAGGTAGGGATGGCTTATGGATTTTTAATAGATAATGCCTATATAATTGATATTAAAAATAATATTGAATTCTTTTTATCTGCTGTAGTCTATGTTAATGAAAACCAGACTTTAAATGATGATGAATATCAATATGAGAAGTTGGGGTTTCCGTTTTTATCTGAGCTAGGTAAAAAGGTTTATGATTATGAACTTTCCAGAAAAAGGAAAGTAGATCCAGATTTAAGTCGATTTATTTTACAATAACGCTTTTCAATCTCTTGATTGATAAATTAGATTTATTCTAGATAAAAGAATAAATTTTAATCATTACGTATTCATGAAAAAATTAATACTCACTTTTTGTATATCTATTTTTAGTTGCACCGAATCAGATTTGAAATTAAAGATTGTTAGTGCTTCTGATATTCTTAAGCAGGTTCGTACTCATAGTCAAAAAGAATCCGTATTGGTGAATTTTTGGGCCACTACTTGTGCGCCTTGTATTGAAGAAATTCCATGGATACTTGAACTTTCAGATCAATATCACGAAGATTTGAAAGTATACTTTGTTAGCACTGACTGGTTAGAGAATAAAAAAGATGCGATTCGATTTTTAGAAAAACATGATATAGATGGAATATCCTTTCTTAAGGAGGAGGGTAATGATTTTAATTTTATAAATACTATCAGCGAACAATGGTCTGGGGCCATGCCTTTTACAATCATCTACGATAAAGAAGGTAATGTATCTAGCTATTGGGAAAACATTGAAGATAGGACTTTTTTTGAGAACGCTATAAAAAAGGCACTTGCTTTATGAAATTTGAAGAGTTTCAATTAGAACGTCAACAGTCAACCTGGGAAAATAAAGTAGATTATAATCTTTCCGAAAGCGGTGTTCACCCTAGGACTTTAAAAACATTATTTGAGCCAGAGTTTATAGAAAAAATAGAAAACACGGAATTGACTTATGGTTTTACTGAGGGTTCGCCAGATTTACGTCAATCCATCTCCTCAATATATCCAGGAGCATCTGTTGAAAATGTTCAAGCGTTTAATGGATCTGCGGAGGCTAACATGGTTTCAATAATGACGTTGGTTGAGCCTGGGGATGAGGTAATCTATATGGTGCCTAACTATCTTCAAATATATGGATTTGCACGTGGACTAGGGGCTGATGTAAAAACTTTTCAATTGCATGAGTCTCTACAATGGAAGCCAGACTTAGATGAATTAAGGTCCATAGTATCTGAGAATACTAAGTTGATTTGCATTTGCAACCCCAACAACCCCACTGGATCTGTTTTGCCAAAGCAAATGGTAGAAGATATTGTAGCAATAGCAGAAAGCGTTAATGCGTGGATTATATCCGATGAAGTCTATCGTGGGGCAGAATTAAATCATGAGGAATGCACCTCGTTTTGGGAGCCTGGATATAAAAAAACGATAGTGAATTGTGGACTGTCCAAAGCGTATGCGCTTCCTGGGCTACGTCTTGGCTGGTCGCTTTCAAATCCAGATTATATTAAGCAGTGTTGGGCAAATCATGATTATACTAGTATTTCTGTTGGTCGCTTAAGCGATCTAATCGCATCGCATGTGTTGCACCCTGATAATCGAATGCAAACACTAGACTATATTAGAAAAGCTCTTGCAACCAATTTAAATGTTTTTCAGAATTGGATATCAGACTTTAGTGATCATCTTGGATTTATACCTCCTGAAGCTGGCGCAATGGCTTTTGTGAATTATGATTGGCCCATTAATTCTTCAGACTTGATTGAGAAAGTGCGAAAAGAAGCAAGCGTAATGCTCGTGGCGGGTGATTGGTACGGAATGGATCATTATATCCGATTTGGATATGGTGCAAAAAAATCTGAGCTAGAAAGTGCCCTAGATCGAATAACGCCTATATTTAATTCGCTATGATTAATTTCAAATCTAAAACAGAAAAAGCAAGTAAAAGATCCAGTCCATACGTAAGACATACTCCACTTGAGCATTCACCCTATTTAAGCAATATCGCTAGCGCAAATGTATTTTTAAAACTTGATAATATTCAAAAAACAGGTTCTTTCAAATTTAGAGGTGCCATTAGCAAAATGACTTCAATGTCGGATCAAGAAAAATCCAATGGGGTGGTAACCGCATCTACTGGAAATCATGGCGCTGCCTGCTCATTGGCTATGTCCACATTGCAAATAAAGGGCAAGATTGTTGTGCCGGAAAATGTACATAAGAATAAGGTTGAAAATATCCTTAACCTTGGAGGAGAGATTGAGTATTATGGGGATGATTGTATTGATGCTGAAGAAAGAGCACAGGAGATATCAAAAACTACAGGAGCTACCTATATTTCTCCTTATAATGATGAGGCGATTGTTTGTGGTCAAGGCACAATGGGATTAGAAATTTGGGAAGACCTAAAAGGTATTGATGCGGTATTTGTATCGGTTGGTGGCGGAGGCCTTATTTCAGGTGTAGGCGGCTATCTTAAATCTATGAATGAATCTATCCAGGTATATGGAGTATCTCCAAAGAACTCTTGCGTTATGTATGAATCTTTAAAGGCCGGCAAGCAACTAGATTTACCATCGGAGCCAACTTTATCTGATGGGACAGCTGGTGGCGTTGAATTTGGCTCTATGACGTTTGAGATGTGTAAAGAGATTATTGATGATTTTAGTATAGTTTCTGAAGATGAGATTGCAAAAGGAATTCAAATTGGCGTAGAAAAACATCACCAGCTTATTGAGGGTGCAGCTGGTACTGCAATTGCAGGATTCATGAAACAAAAAGATAAGTTT
>CAYLUE010000032.1:16438-18679 GCA_964386795.1 uncultured bacterium | reverse complement strand
CAAAAAACAATTTCCATCCTGCTTTAAAGAAATCGCTAGAACTTACAAGGCCTGTAGAATGTATAATCATGCAAGTTGGAGAAGCTACAATTGTCAAGTAAGCAAAAGCAGATGCAATTGAGGTAGCCATCCCCATCACTACCGGATCTCCTCCCATATCAAGCACGATAGGGCCAAGAACGGCAACAGTCGCAGCATTACTTAATAGGTTTGTTAGTATTGAGCATAAAATAACCGAAAAGCTCCATCGCACAACTGTCATATCGTTAACATGGGCTTGAAAGTATTCGAGAAAACTTTCTGCTAACCACAATGCAGCTCCTGTTTCCTTCATTTGAATCCCAAGCGAAATAGCAGAACCAAAAAGAATAACTATTCCCCAGTTCATTCTAGTTGCAATATCATTCCATTCGATTAATCTAAATGATAAATACAGAAATACACCGGATAGCGCAACTATCCCTAGGCCAATTTTGGGACTTAAAAAAATCCATCCAATAAAGACAAAAACAAATACGATAATGGATAATTTTTGATTGTTATTTAATGGACCTGATTTCATAACATTAACTTTTAATTTTCTAATGGCTGAATCCATAATTCTTTTTTCAGGTGGGAAAGTATACCAAAGAATTACTGAAGCTAATGGTATCTCAAGCAAAAGCATTGGATAGGCATATTTCATCCAATCTAAATAAGAGATATTTGCCAATCCAAATTCGGCTAAGTATCCAATCATGATAGCATTTCTACCTCCACCTGATGGTGTGCCAATAGATCCAAGAGCACAGCCGTAAGCTATTGAAAAAAGCAACAGAGTGGATAATCTACTAGATTTTTCAATACCAATACCTGAATTTTTTATTAATGATAGCGCTACCGGTAGCATCATTGCAGCAACAGTGTGCTCACCAATAAATGATGCCATGATCGCAGATACGGCAACAAAGCCAAATGAAATACGCCAAGTCTTGTTTCCTGTAAGGGCAATAATAACCAGCGCAAGGTGCTTATCTAAACCTTGATGAACAATTGCAACTGCAAGCATTAATGATCCCATAATGAAGAATACAGCATCACTCATAAATGATGATGCGACGCCGTCCGGGGTATCTACGCCTAGGACTACTTCCATAATTAAAATTAAAATAGCCACGGCCGGAATGGGAATGGACTCAGAAATAATTAATATTAAGGCCGTAACTACAATGATTAAGGTGCGGTGGCCTTCTGCGCTAAGGCCATCAGGGGTAGGGAGATAAAATATTGTAATGCTAATAAAAAAAGTGGCGATTAGCCACTTTTTCCTTGAGATCCAAAATAAGAGGTTATTTAATAATTGATTTGAAGCGCCAAACATTAAAGAATAATTACTTCTATATCGACAGCTTTAGTCATCCAATTTATCTATTCTTCTAATATGCCGACCTCCTTCGAATGGTTCATTTAACCACATTTCAATAACTCTATATATTTCTGATTCACTCATAAAGCGGGCACCCAATGAAAGTATATTTGCATTATTATGCTCTCTTGAAAGCTTTATTATATCATCAGGACCATTGTAGAATACGGCTGCCCTAACCCCTTTAACTCTATTTGCTGCCATTGCTTCTCCTTGCCCAGAACCGCCAAGTATTATTCCTCTGCTTTTGCTATCTAAAGCAACAGCGTTAGCGCAAGGAAAAATGAAATCAGGATAATCATCTTGGGCGTCATATTCGTGAGCACCATGATCGGTAACATCATGACTGTGTTCAATTAAGTATGCTTTGATAGCATTTTTAAGATCTAAGCCGGCGTGGTCTGTTGCTAGGTGTATTTTCATAATAATGAAGCCAAATGCTCTCTTATTTTCGGTTCGATTTTTTCTACAGTAAAACCAAACTCTTCAGCTAAATCCGGACCAGGCGCAGATGCACCGAAATGATTAATTCCAATTGATAATCCATTGCTACCAGTAAATCGTTCCCATCCCAAGGTGATCCCAGCTTCAAAAGAAATTTTCATCGCCCCTCTTGTTGGTATTAGTGATTCACGGTAATCCAAAGATTGTGATTCAAAGATTTCCCAGCAAGGCATACTAACTACTCTGATTCTTTTATCGGTCATTTTTTGAGCGACTTCAATTGCCAAGCTAACCTCAGATCCTGTTGCGAGAAATATTAGCTCAGGGCTATCGGAATCATAGACAGTATATGCGCCTTTATTTACCCCATCAATTATAGCATCCATTGATGC
>CAYLUE010000032.1:14271-16338 GCA_964386795.1 uncultured bacterium | reverse complement strand
CGACCCATTCGATTATCCTTGGAAAAATCACCAAATTCCATTGCAAAATTTCCCGTATAATTTGAAGGTTCAAGATCTGCCGATCCTCCAACAAGATTTGGAATTTGATTCGCAAACTTGTCCAGGGTCGCTCCAAATGCTTTTCTAGTTGCTAAACTAGCTCCATTTTCAAAATTTGGATATTCTAATTCAGCGTAGCTTTTCTGAAATAAGCTTTTCCAAAAACTATCAAAATCGCTGTTTTGGCAAGCAGCATTAATTTGTGACTTCCATACTTTCGATGACTTAATTAACGTTTTAAATCTATTTTGAAAATGCTCCACAACCTCTTTTGGTAAATAGAATTCTTCTTGAGGAAGTCCAAGCTTTTCTTTGGTAGCTTTTATTTCATCATGAGCTAGGGGAGCGCCATGGGTTTCATGGTCACCTTCAACATTCGCTGCACCTTTAGCCATAATTGTAGTACCAATAATTAAACTAGGCCTATCAACAACCTGAGCTTTCTCAATAGCTGCTCTAATCTTCTCATGATCATGGCCATCAATTTCTTGAACATGCCAGCCAAAACCTTCAAAAACTTGAGCATAATTAGTAGAGTCAGAGCGATCTACTTTCCCTGAAATCTGAGCATTATTCGAGTCGTAATAGACAATTAATTTGGATAAACCCCAATGTCCTGCCATTGATCCAGCGCCCAGAACAACCGGTTCTTGGAAATCGCCATCACCAGCAACTACATACGTATAATGACCAAAGACTTCATCCGATTGTTTTTCATTGATTTTATTGAAGTTTGCACGAAGAATTGATTCTGCTGTGGCCATACCTACCGCCATTGCAAACCCTTGACCTAATGGACCGGTTGTAGCCTCTACTCCAGGAATCTCAACCTCAGGGTGTCCTGGTGTCTTGCTATGTAGCTGGCGAAAATTACTAATATCATTACGATCAAGCCATCCAATTTGATACAGCATGGCATACATCAATGCGGATTCATGTCCCGCGGAAAGAATAAATCTATCCCTATTAAACCAATCCGGTTCAGTTGGATCAAAACTGAGATATTCTGTAAAAAGTATTTGAGTAAAATCTGCAGAAGACATGGGGCCACCGCTGTGTCCCGAGTTGGCTTTGCGAACCATGTCCATTATCAAGCCTTTGGTTACCGCTAAAGAAAATTGATTTTTTTCTTCATGTTCCCAATCGGTAAAAGTGTCGATATCTTGATATGTTCTCATTGTAGCATTATTGAATATTATAGAATTCTTTCATGGTTTGCGCAGGGTCATCCGTACCAAAAATTGCAGAACCAGCTACAATCACATCAGCCCCTGCTTCTATAACTTCTTTTGCATTATGCAGTTTGATTCCGCCGTCCACTTCAATCAAAACTCTATCTTGAAGGCATTGCTCAGCTAATTTTTGTTTAATTTTTTTAATGCGTTCGGTAGAACCTTCAATGTAACCCTGACCTCCAAAACCAGGCTCAACGCTCATCACAAGTATCAAATCAATTTCTTTGAAATAAGGCTCTACATCTGAAACTGGAGTAGATGGCTTTAATGAAACACCAACCTGGCAACCCGCCGAACGAATCAAATCAATCACGCCTTTTGGATCATCGGTTGCTTCGATATGAAACGTGATCATATCTGCACCAGCCTTAGCAAAAGGTTCAACTAATTTTTCTGGCTCAATAACCATCATGTGTACGTCTAAAAATTTATTGGTCTTAGTTCGTAAGGATTTAACCACTGGTGGTCCAATCGTAAGGTTGGGGACAAACTGGTTATCCATTACATCAACATGAATCCATGGTGCGCCACCATGAGCACATTGATCTAAAGCTAACTGCAAATTTGAAAAGTCAGCTGACAAGATAGATGGGGATAATTTGAATTCCGAGGTCATATTATCAGTACTAAATTAGTGTGAGCGATATATGAATTCAACTGCGAAAGTTATTTATCTATTCTTTTTAGAAAAAGCTAGATTAATTTCATTATAGCTATAAGGAAAATAAAATAAGATGAATAAAGAAAATAAAGATAGATTTTACTATAATAA
>CAYLUE010000032.1:0-14171 GCA_964386795.1 uncultured bacterium | reverse complement strand
AAAATGACGAAATGGAGCAATAAGCTAAACCATAAAAAAAAGAGGTTCGTAGTTACTTCTGGTGGAGGTCCTGGTATTATGGAAGCGGCAAATAAAGGAGCTGCGGAAGCAAATGGATCAGCAATCGGCCTATCGATTAGCCTTCCCTTTGAAGCAAGTGGTAATCAGTGGATCTCAGATGACCTTGAAATAAATTTTCACTATTTTTTTATGAGAAAATTTTGGTTTCTCTATCTTGCAAAAGCGCTGGTAGTATGGCCAGGAGGCTTTGGAACGTTGGATGAAGTAATGGAAGCATTAACCTTGATTCAAACGCAAAAACTAAGAAAGAAAATTCCAATCGTACTATACGATGAAGAATACTGGAGCAATATTGTGAATTGGGATTATATGATTGAAAAAGGAGTTATTTCAGAATCTGATGTAAATTATTTTAAATTCTGTAACTCTGTTGATGATGCGTATCAGTATCTAACCGATACCATTACATCAACACATTTAAAAGGACCAAATTTCTAAAACTGAAAAAGATGATTAATAAATTTATCATAATACTACTATCTATAGCGTTCTCTGTTGCGCAAGTAGGGCCAGCAAAATCACTGCATCGAAGTCCACCTAGGGCATGGGCCTTGACCAATGCTACAATTCATACTGAGCCGGGTAAAACTATCTATAATGGTACCGTTCTTATGAGGGACGGTTTGATTATTTCGGCAGGAAAGAATATTAGAGTTCCATCCCAAACCACCGCCATCAACATGGATGGAAAACATATTTATGCGGGATTTATTGAAAGTTGGATGGATGTAAAATCTAAGCCTGACAGCTCCTCACTTGAATTGCATTGGAATTCAAACATGCGCTCGCATCTAAAGGCAAGCGATATATATAAGCCAAAGGTTAAAGATATCAACGAGCTAAGAAAACTTGGTTTTACTACCGCTCAGCTCACACCAAAAGGCGGGATATTTCAAGGGCATTCAAGTTTGATACAACTTGTAAAGGAGCCCAAGGTTCTCGCTAGCGAAATTGCTCAAGTTATTGAATTTAAATCTGGAGGATGGGGGGCCAAAGAATATCCTACTTCATTATTAGGCGCCATTGCATTTATCAGGCAAGGGTTCATTGATGCTGCTTGGTATAATAAATCACAAAAAATTCTTAGCAAGTACCCTGATGGCAATGAGCCAATAGAAACGGATCAATCCTTAAATTCAATCGCGACATCAATGAGTAAGCAAAGTGCATTCATTTTCCGAACAAACAATGAATTATATATAAATCGTGCATTCAATATTTCTAAAGAATTTGATTTGAATCTGTGGATTAAAGGCAATGGATATGAATACAGAAGAATAAATGAGCTGCCAAGAGTATTTATGATAATTCCCGTTAATTTTCCGGCGAACCCTGAGGTAGCTAATCCCCATACTGCTCTTCAATATTCAACCAAACAACTTAAGCATTGGGATATGGCTCCTGACAATCTGATGCGACTTGCTGATGCAGAGTTTCAGTTTTCAATCACTGCAAGTGGACTAAAAGATAAAGGAGATTTTAGAAAGAATTTATCTAAAGCTGTAAAGCGTGGTCTGAGCCAAGCGGATGCATTGGCTAGCTTAACTACTGCTCCCGCCAAAGCTTTTGGCCAATCAAAACGATTAGGTAAAATCGCACCTGGATTTATCGCAAACCTAGTGGTAACCGATGGAAGCTACTTCAACGAACAATCAAAAGTGAAATCTGTTTGGATCGGGGGTAATCAATTTGATATTTCTTCAGATCCAGTTGCTGATGCAACCGGCACATGGACTGTGCAGTCAAGAGAAAAAACTTGGACGCTCAAAATTAACAGGGACGATCTATCTTACAATGGTAGGATAATTAAAGATGCTGAATCGGTATCCGTTCAAAATCTATCCATTGATCAAGATCGTATATCATTTTCAGTAAAAGATTCAACGCTATTTGGTTTTGGTGCGGCAAGATTTATAGGTACTGTCGAAAAAAATTCAATGAGTGGCAATGTAATTTATGCAGATAATAATAGATCAAATTGGAAGGCAACCTTGAATTCAAGACCTAATGACCCGGCAAGTATTATTGCTGATGAACAGGCAAGTGAATTGGAAGTGTTTTTCCCAGAAGGCGCCTATGGTCTTGATGGTAGGGTTTCAAGTCCACGGACAATACTTGTGGATGATGCTACGATTTGGACATCGGGACCTGATGGAGTTTTAAAAGGATATGATATTCTATTTCAAGATGGGAAAATCAAAGATATAGCAAAAAATATTTATCTGCCCAATGGAAATGCAGTGATCATTGATGGTAAAGGTAAGCATATTACGCCTGGACTGATTGATGCGCATAGCCATATGGCAGGAGAATCCATCAATGAGGGTTTTCAGAATGTAACCGCAGAAGTGAGAATGCGCGATGTGATTGACCCAAATGACATTGCAATGTATCGTGCATTAGCTGGAGGGTTAACAACCATTAACCTGCTCCACGGATCGGCAAATCCAATTGGTGGACAAAATGTTGTTATGAAGCTAAGATGGGGAAGTTTTACTAATGAGTTGATATTTGATAAAGCCCCGCAAGGGATCAAGTTTGCACTTGGTGAAAACGTGAAAAGAAAACGCTCTTATGGAAGATATCCAGAAACTAGAATGGGTGTTGAACAAGTTATTCGTGATGCATTTACCGCTGCCAGAGACTATAGGAAATCCTGGGAAACATATAATAAAGATGCAAAACTACAACGCACAAAAGTACCTCCTAGGCGGGATTTAGAATTGGATGCATTGGTTGAAATTATGGAAGGTAAATGCCTAGTACATTCACATTCTTACCGTCAAGATGAAATCTTGATGCTTACCCGGATTGCAGAAGATTTTGGCTTTACCATAGGAACATTTCAACATGTCCTAGAAGGATACAAAGTTGCTGAAAGACTTAAAGAGCATGGTGCAGGAGCCTCAACATTCTCAGATTGGTGGGCATATAAATTTGAAGTGATTGATGCTATTCCTTTTAATGGTTCCTTGATGGCAAATGTAGGAGTAAATGTTTCCTTTAATTCTGATAGCGATGAACTGGCAAGGCGGATGAATCTAGAAGCGGCTAAGGCAGTAAAGTATGGTGGCTTAAGCGAAGAAGAGGCATTAAAATTTGTTACAATCAACCCTGCCAAACAGCTCAAGATTGACAAATATGTTGGTTCGCTTGAAATAGGAAAAGATGCCGATTTTGCATTGTGGTCAGGACATCCACTTTCCAACTATAGCATTTGCGAACAGACATGGGTGGATGGAAAACAATACTTTTCACAAAAAAAAGTTCAATTCCTTAAAGAGCGAGATACCAAGCTTCGCAATGATCTGATTCAGAAGATATTGATAAGCGCTGATAGCGGTAATGATGAGATGGATCCTGATAGCGAGGATTCAAACAAATTTCATTCTTGTAGCACTGATCATCTTCATCTAAATGAAGGGGGTGAACAGTAATGAAAAAGTTTATTACAAGTTTTATCTTAATGTTTGCAATCAATGCGAATGCACAGATCCCAGCGCCTCCTCAAACAAATCCAATCTTATTAAAAAATGGATTTATTCATACGATATCCAAAGGGGTAGTGGAAGGATCAATCCTTTTTGATAAAGGTAAAATTGTTCGGATAGCAAAATATATATCACCTCCAGATGATTGTGAAATAGTTAATCTAGATGGCAAGCATGTCTATCCAGGTATGATTGCTGCAGTTTCAGGTATAGGGTTGGTTGAGATTAATGCAGTAGCAGTTACAAATGATCATTCTGAAAGAGGAGAATTCAACCCAAATGTACGTACAAATGTTGCTTTCAATCCTGATTCAGAGATTATACCAACCACAAGATCCAATGGTGTTTTAGTTGCCAATGTTATACCAACTTCGGGCCTAGTATCAGGTCAGTCATCTGTAATGATGCTTGATGGGTGGACTTGGGAAAATGCTACACTTTCCTTTCCAAGCGGGCTTCATATTAATTGGCCAAATATGAGCACAAAGGCAACCACTGATAATGAAAAAAAGAGACTAAAAAAAGCAAAACAACAATTAAATGATTTGGAAAAAATGATAAAAAATGCACGAGCCTATGCTAGGCTTAGAAAAACCAAATCACGATCTGCTGAAGATTATCATAATGAAGATTTAAGATGGGAAAGCATGATTCCATATGTAAACAAGAAATTTCCAATTTACGTTCATGCAAACGAAGTAACGCAAATTGAAGCTGCGATTAGTTGGGCAAAAAGAAACATCTTACAAATCGTAATTGTGGGCGGCAAAGATGCCTGGCGCACAACCGATCTTTTAGTTAAAAACAGAATTCCGGTCATCTATGAAGGCGTAACCTCTCTTCCCTATAGAAGATTTGAGGATTATGATCAAGCTTATAAAACTCCTTCAATCTTATATGAAAAAGGGGTGCAATTTTGTATTTCTGATTATGGATATGCAGGAAAAGCTGAGCAAATAAGAAATTTACCATACCAAGCATCTATGGCAGCATCTTACGGATTACCAAAGGAAGCTGCTCTTAGAGCTGTAACTTTGTCTGCTGCTGAAATTCTAGGAGTTGATAAACAAATTGGGTCCTTGGATATTGGAAAAGATGCTACCCTATTCATTTCCGATGGCGACCCACTTGAGATTCGAACAAATATTATTCAAGCCTACATTCAAGGTAAAAGGATTGATATGCGTGATAGGCATAAGAATCTTTATTCAAAATTTAAAGAAAAATACCGTCAGCTTGGAATTATCGAAGAATAAAGATCATAGAATACTATTTTCTTTCATATATCACATAATCTCCAGGTGATGCACCAGCGATTAGCCCTCATATGATTACTAGTTTGAAATTAGCTCTGCATATCTAAATACGACTACACCGCTACTATAATCATCAAAATGTACTTTAAACACCTTGTGAGATACAGTATCATAAATGATATAGGTATCACTAGAAACACCTACTTGATGTGAGGTCATATTATAGGTTAACGCAGAATTTGAGCCACCATACTGCATTCTTCCACCCTCTGGTGCAAATGAGTTTGGTGCGGGTGAAGCTTGAATTGATTCAAAATCCATAGAGCTTTCTATTGCAAGCATTGCGCTATTACTTAAACTAAAGCTTGGCATAGCAAACCCTCCACCAGCGTCCATATTCTGGTATGCTAAATGCCATGAATTAGCATTCTGACTACCTTCTGCAAGGTTGAAGTAGTATGTCCCCTGATTAACATTTGTAGTTGTTACTTCTTTGATTGACATTTCATTGTTGCTACTGTCATCGTTATTATCTTCACATGACACCATCATAAAAGCAACCATAATTGGAAGTAGATAGATTAGTTTCTTCATTGTTTTCCCCATTTATATTAGTTTAGTTGAAAATTCGAGAAATATGCTTCGACCAATAAATGGTCCGAAGCGGTTGTTGGTATAGTTTGTTGCATTATTAATTCCAATGCGAATATTATAATTGTCATAGATTTTTTTAGATCCAGTAACATTAATGACAGAATACCCATCTATTTTATTTTTCGCAGTGATAAATACCCCTGAGCTTGGATCAAATTCCTGTGGATGATAAGGGGCAATCCATTTTGTGCTAATGGTTGTCTTCATAAATCCAGTAGTTGAAAGGTAGCTTATTTTTCCATTTAACGATAAAGGCATTGTATTTGGAATAGGCTTATCATTGTCATCACGATTATCAATCAAATTGGCACCCCATCTACTATCCCAAGAATCCGATATTTTCCATTGGCATAATAATTCAATTCCAGCAAAAGTAGCTGATTGGATATTGTGATAACTCAATGTTCCGGGCTTTACAACATAATCATTAATCAGATTTTCGAATCTGGTATGATATAACATTAGACTCATTTGATATTTTGCTGGATTTGTATATTCTAGACCAATAGTGGTTCCATTAGAAATTTCAGGTCTTAAGTTGGGGTTTCCTAAAACTGTATAATTAAACTGTATATGATTCCAATCAATAAACCTTTCCATAAAAGATGGAGCTCGGTATCCTTTGCCCCACGCCGATCTAAATTTCCAATACTCTTTAAATTTATACATTAAACCGATTCTTGGATTTACCGCAGAATCATATTCATTATAATTATCATTTCTTAAGCCAACAATTATGTTTAATTGTTTAAATAAATCAAAATTGGATTGAATAAAAATACTAGTATTTACCACTTCTTGTTTTCCATCTTTTATTCTGTCACTCGCGTAGGTTGCTTGGTGTATTTCTAATCCTGAATTAAAATCAGAATTACCAATCTTTCTACTGTAGAGCCCTTCATATTCCATGAATTCTTCAGAAGTCTGGTCATCTCTCACTAATTGACCCCAGGGTCTGTTTTGAACATAATTTCTACTATATTTACTTGCCATTAAAAATTGAGTAAAGTTTTTACTCTTATGAGAAAAAAGGAAATTATCTCTTTTGATTTTGGTATCAGTGTTCATCAGTTTTGATGCCCCTTTTTCAGTTTGACTGTATGCATCAACACCAAAGGAAAAGTTGTGATTACTAAAGGATCTCCAATTAACTATTGCATTAATAAACTGCTTTTTTATCCAATCAATTTCAATCAATTCAATCGACTTATCGCTATTTATATCATCAGTGTTAATATTCAATTTTATGTTAAATTTTTTGTAAGGCTGACTTATTCTAAAGTTGAAGTTGCTTGAAGCATTACCTAAGCCATCATTACGAATTTTATTTTCAGTGTTATTAATCCTTGCAGAAAAATCAAAAGATTTTGATTGAATGGTGTCATATGTAATTATATTAATTACGCCTGCCATTGCCTCACTACCATACAAAGAAGAGCTTGGACCTTTAACAATTTCTATTTTTTCTACATTTTGCGCTAAAATCTGATCTAAAGATACCCTGTTATTAAATTTTCCAGTAATAGGTTGTCCATCTTTTAAAATTAAAATGTACCTGGAATCAAGACCGAGCAAATTCAAAACAGATCCGCCTTCAACAGAAGTTTGAAGACTAACACCTGATCGTTGCGATAATAATTCTGCAATTGTTCGAGCGCCTGATCGTTCAATCTCAGATTTTAAAATTACCTCAGTAGCAATAGGTACATTTCTATGAAGCTTGCTGGTCCTTGTTGCGGTAACTACTAACTCATCCATTTTAATGAAATTTCTTTTTAGCATAAATGTTAGCTCGGAGTTTGAGCTTTTATCTATTGATTGATATAAAGTTTCAAATCCGATATGGCTAACTTTGATAGTAGTAGGAAAATCAAATGAATAGTCAACTTCAAAGTTTCCATTTAAATCTGTAACTGTACCAATTTTCTCTTTAGGAAAATAAATATTAACTTGTGAAATAGGGTTCTTTGTAACACTATCTATGATAGTACCTGTAATTCTATCGGAATTCTCTGCTCCTAAAATGAAAGAAGATGTAGCAATGAATGAAAGTATGTATTTGCTAACTATATTAATTGTGTTCCCCCGCTCGATAAAAACTATGAAGTGCCGTAGTTGCCTATAAAAGTTGTGATAAACTCTTCCATAGTTTCACGTGACATTGATTTTTTTTCATTTCCCAAAAAGAATAGTCCATGAAAAAGTCCTCCAATTGCTCTCATCAAAATATCTGGGCGCATTTTAGGAAATTCTTTCTTCTCGATACCTTCTTCCAGTAAGCTCTGCAATACACTATACATTTTGCTTTGATATTTTTTCCATTCTATATTTTTTTCATTTGGATTTTCTGAGAGAGTTTTTGGAGCAGTAAATAAAAATTCAAATAGAACAGAATCGTTTCTAACAAGCCCACCAATAATATTTAATGCATTTATAAATGTATCTTTGGGGTGATCACGATTATGAATAACTGGCTCAATAGATTCCCATATCATTTTCCATCCGCGATCTAAAAGTTCAACAAAAATTTCTTCTTTAGAGCTAAAATAATAGTAAAGAGATGCTTTTCCGAAATCAGCTTGCTTAGCAATCTCATCCATAGTGGATTTTTCTATGCCTTGCAACTTAAAAACTTTAAGAGCGGCTTTTAGGATTTGTTCTTTACGAATTTCTCGTTCTTTTTCTTGTCTATCTGAAATCATGCAAATTAATATTTTATATTTCGAATTAAGAGTCGAATATTAGACTAATAAGTATATTATAGGCAATATTTTTATACAAATTTTGGTGATTTATTTTGAAAAAAGTTTAAAAGAAAATGCTAATTTTTCCATTCAGCAATAAATAGATTTGTATCACCCTGTTTTGATTGATTTCTATTTGAAGCAAAAACAAAATACTTTCCATTTGGACTAAACATAGGAAAACCATCAAAGCCGTTAAAATAAGTTATCCTCTCCAAGTTTGTACCATCAATATTGACTGCCCACAAATCAAAGTCTCTTCCTTTTGGGTCTGCCATATTTGAACAAAAAATTATTCGCTCATCATTAGGGAAAAAATATGGAGCAAAATTCGCACCTTTATTAAATGTAATTTGCTTTTTATCTGTACCATCAGAGTTCATAGTTCTAATTTGAAGATTCATAGGCCTAATCATGCTCTGGTCAATCAAGTCTCTATAGTCTCTTATTTCATCATTGGTTTCAGGGTAATATGCACGCCAGATAATCTTTTTACCATCATGACTAAAAAAAGGTCCTCCATCATACCCTAGTTTGTTTGTTAACATTCTTTTATCTGAACCGTCAGGATTCATCGTCCATATTTCAAGATCTCCAGATGAAATCGATGTATAAACAATGCGTCTGCCATCGATTGAAACTGTCGCTTCAGCATCATACCCTTCTTCACTTGTAAGTTGCTTTAAATTTAGACCATCTCTATCAGCGCTGAAGATATCATAATCTTCATAAAGTTTCCAAACATAGCCCCTGCTAAGATCAGGTTTTGGAGGACATTTTTCATCATGATGATGCGTCGATGCATATAAAATTCTTTTATTTTCAGGATATTGAAAATAAGCGCAAGTAGTAACCCCTTTGCCTGTAGAAACTAGTTTAATTTTACCAGTTTTTAAATTCATTGTATAAATTTGATCGCATTCCCCTTGCTCATCATGTGATTGGAAAATTAACTCTTTATTATCAGAGCTAAAATAAGCTTCTGCGTTTTCTCCGCTAAAGGTTAATTGGCGAAGATTCTTGAAATGTAATTCTTCATTCTCAATATGCTGATTAGCACTACCATCAGCATAACTTCCATACCTATTGACTGCATTCCACCTCATTAGCGCTAACACTCCAAATGCTATACCAATTACGATCATATTATTATATATTTTTGACAATGTATATCTCTTAGTGGTTTATTATTAAAACAGATTCAATACCATCTCGAAGTATTTTTATTTCGGAATTTTCACCAGGCTTTAATTTACTGAGTATATCCATATAGCCATAGATATCCTTAACCATCATTCCATTTATTTCGATAATGATATCACCTTTTAAAAGCCCTGCTTTTCCAGCGGGACCATCTTTGCGAACCCCATCAACACCTAAACCTTTTCCGAGCGGACTATAAGAAGGCATAAAGCCAAATGTTACTTTTAGGTTCTGTTGGGATGATTGAGTTTTTGGACCCGATTCAGTAAAAGTTGGGCGATTATCAAGTTGATCAATTGATTTTATAATATCAAATATCATATTTAATATTTTTTTCTCCCCCTCTTCATTTATTTTATTCCAATCATCACTTGGCTTATGATAATCAGAGTGTCCACCAGTAAAGAAAAACAAAACCGGTATATCGTTTGCGTAGAAACTTGCATGGTCACTAGGGCCAAGCCCATTAGGGTTTTTAATAATATTCAAATTGTGTTTTGATGCAATATTATCTAATAATGAATTAAAAATTGGTGATGTTCCCGTTCCTGAGATATTTAGACTGAGTTTATTTAATCGGCCAATCATATCTAGATTCACCATCATTATCATTTTCTTTGAATTAAAAAAAGAATCATTAACAAAAAATTTTGATCCAAAAATACCTTGCTCTTCCGCATTGAATGCAACTACGATAATTGATCTTCTTAATGTATTTTGATGATTGGATAATTTACGGGCCAATTCAATAATTCCTGCAACTCCAGATGCATTATCATCAGCACCATTATGAATTTCATTTGAATTTATCATTAGAGATCCAGAGTGAGCGCCACCATACCCTAAATGATCAAAATGGGCACCCAATACAATGAATTCATCATTTTTGTTTCTATCTGAACCTTTTATGATACCAACAACATTTGGAATTGAAATAGTATCACCTGATTTATCAATAAAATCAAAATATTGTTGATAGCCATTTGAGTTTACTGGTTCTAATTTATATTCATTGAATTTTTTTTCAATATAGCTAATTGCTAGTTTAGATCCTTTGGATCCAGGGTATCTTCCTTCAAGTTCATCGCTGGAAAGGTATTTAATATGATTTAATATTTTTTCACTACTTATTTCAGAAGAATTATTTGTAGCACTCTTATCTATCTGTAATTGTGCACAGCTAGCAATGATGGTAAGAGTAGGAATTAAAATTTGAAAATATTTCATTTTTCGATATCAAATTTAAGAAAACGTTTTAATTGATAATAAACTAAAGATAGGTAAATTTATTTTACAAAATTTAAAATCATTATGCTCTCTATAGTTTAACTAAAATTGAAATCGAAATCCAAAAGCAATAGCTCTTGGCATCGTAGGTCTTAAGCCAGCAGGCCTTCGAGAAACAATAGATTTGCTTCCAGTTAAATTCTTCACTGATAAAAATAAATTAGATTGTTTATTTATTTTGTATTGACCGAGAAAATCAACTTGGTTTAATTCATCGGTTGAATATTGCTCATCAAGAGAACCGCTTCCAGCAATGGTTCTCATTTTTCCTATATTTTTTAGCCTTAGATAAGCACTTCCTTTTTTTGAAATTAATCCAATTTCTGCATAAAATTGATTGGAGGGTAAATATGGTAGCTCATCACCACTCTTAACAGATCCCCATGCTTCGAAATTACTTTCAAAAGATGTTAAAAATTCAGATTTTGTATGGGTGTAATTGAAATTGATGGGGACAAAAAATTTATTAATCTTGAAAGTTCTAATCAATGATAACTCCAATCCTCGAATATTAACTTTACCAGCATTAAACTGATCATAGCTTCCCTCACCTGCAAACTGAGTATCATCACCCAATAGATTTGAATAACTATTGTTAAAAAATATTCCTTTAAACTTATTAAAACCTGAATTGTAACTTAATCCGGATTCAATATTTATACTTTCTTCTGGTTTGATGTCATCAGAATCATTGCTACCAGGTCCGGGTGGTGAAAAGCCTTTATGTATACCCGCTAAAATTTCAATGTCTGAATTAATTTTATAGTTAAAGCCTAATCCAGGAATAACTACATTTATATTCTTTGCTTTTTGAGATGGCTCCAAGGTTCTCTGTGGGTCATTCCAGCTTGACCCATTATCAGATATATCTCCTTTCCAATCATTTCGGTTTAAATTTATAGACTCATATCTCATGCCTGCGGTAACTGCAAATTTATTGATTTCAAATTGATCTTCTATGAAAAATGATGATGAACTAGCATTATCAAGCCTATTATTTTTTGAACCTACACCCCATGTTCCTTTCGTTGATATTTTTAATGCTCCTTTTTCCATACCATACTTATCTACTTTTTGAAATCTATCCATCTCATCTTGATGAAATCTCAATCCTATCATCAAATTATGTTCAAAAAATAATTTTGATTTAATATTTGAAACTAATTGAATTCCTTCAGAAAAGTATTCTCTATTATTTGCTTTGATTTGATATATATCATCTGGTGTATCTAACAATGAAAGAAATTTATAGTTTTCATGGCTATTTCCAGATGAAAGCAAGGATCCAATTGATGATCCATTAACCTTAGACAGTTTATACCAATTTCTTTTAAAATCATTTCTATAAGCAACAAATGAAATATTAGATTTCTCAGAAAATTTCAAAGTACTAGTTAATGTAATCTGGGTATGATCTGCATTCATTTGGTCATTTTGAGATGCAGAATATCTTCTATAAGGATTTTGTTCATAATCTTTTTGTGTTAATCCTAAATATGTTTCATTGCTTATTTCATTAGTTGAGCTAAGCTTAAGCTCTATTGCGCCAGGAAATCGATTCATTAATTCTGTGCTATATCTGAACTTTCCCATAAAATCTGTTTTCTTGAATCCAGTACTATTGCTATTAAAATCAATCTTCTTAAATCCATTATTTTGATCATGTAGAAATTCAAATAAATATCCGATTTTTGAATGCGATGTGCCAACATTCGCATTGACAGTATATGAGTCATAATTACCTGTATTCGCATTAATATTAGATTTAAATCTATTTGGAATGGGAGTTGAAACATAATTAAGTGCTCCACCAGTTGAATGTGGTCCATACTTTATTTGAGATGATCCTTTTCTAGCTTCAAAAGCATACATCCTACCTGCGGTTGGTGAATAATATGCTGCTGGAGATGCATAGGGTGCTGGTGAAATTGGAACACCATCTTCCATTATATTTATTTTTGAACTTCTCTCAACGCCAGTACCTCGCATACCAATATTTGGACGCAAACCAAAGCCATCTTCTTCTTGTATATAGATACCAGGTATTTTTCCTAATATTCTATTTATATCGGTGTCGTTAAACTTTTTAATATCAATATTCGTAATTAAGTCAGTTGATCCAGGTGAGCGGAGGAAGGGATTATTTATTCTAGATAAATTTTGGATAACTACAATTGGGTTCATTTCAATAATTTTTGATTCCATTTCAAATAATAAACCATTTCTCATTTCAGTTTGATTGAATTTTTTTGAAATAGTTGAATAGCCAATTGCGCTTAGCTCTATGGTTAGATCGGTTAAATTATTTGGTAAATCAATTTGAAAAAAACCCTCTGAATCTGTTGAAGATCCAAGATTGTAATTTAGTACAGAAATATTTACATCTGAGATAGGTTCATTTTCAATTTTACTTACTACTTGTCCAATAATTGATGATTGCGCATAAGTAAAAGAGTAGAATAGCAGCATCAAAGCTACATTAATATATTTATTCATTGTTTGTATTCTCATATTATTAATTATTAGAATTATCTGCTTTAGTCCATAAAAAGCCTAGAATAGTAATTGTCATTATCCATGATCCAAGCTCTATTAAGCTGGGGTCTCCATTGTAACCAAATAACCCTTTAAATAGACCGCCTATATATCCTTTGTCATGGAAAAGTGGATAGGAACCATCCGCAAGCTTAGGTGGATTTATATCCCACACGCGCCCATAGTCAGGTATCACTCCAGCAGACTCAAGCTCGTGTACGCCATACGCCATCATGCCGGCAGCAACTAGAATCAAGATGACTGAACTGACATTGAAAAATGTTTTTAATGGAACTTTTTTACCTTGAACAAAGATCGCATAACCCACACCTAGCGCTAACACAGCTCCTAATAATGAAGAAAGAAACGACACGGCTCCCTGCTTTGCGGCAAGACTATACATGAATAGTATGATTTCTATTCCTTCTCTGAATACTGCTATAAATGCTAAGCTAAAAATAGCCCATCCAGCGTTCTTGGTAGATAGCGCATCATGCGCTTGAGATTTAAGATCATCTGCGATATTTTTATTCTTGGCCATCCAAACAATCATCGATCCAAGTACAACGGATGCTGTAATCATTACAACACCTTCAAAAAGTTTTTCAGCCTGACCTTCAAATCCCCCCGCCAGCACTTGAAACAGGAATGAGCCCACTACGCTTAATACAATTGCGGCGAGTACTCCCTGCCACATCTTTGCAATAGAACTCTGCTGATCCACTTTATTTAAGTAGGTATATAAAATACCCACAATTAATGCAGCTTCTAAAACTTCTCTAAAAATGATTATAAATTCTGCCATTTTTACACCTTAATAATGATTGAACAGCCCTTGTAGAATTAACGTGGAGTATCTTCTACCAAAGGCTGTTCGTTATACACGCTTCGAAAACACAAGATTAAGATATTGAGACTTA
>CAYLUE010000031.1:0-19577 GCA_964386795.1 uncultured bacterium | reverse complement strand
ATTAGGCTAATTCCTATCAGAGCTAATATCATCGCGCTTGAGGTCATTAATAATTTTGTATTCATTTATTCTATATAATTAATCTATTTTAATTTAATAATTCTGCCAATTATTTCTTTCAATAATTTTGCTGCAGTTATAGCAGTTATATCATTTACATCATTGATTGGATTATACTCTACAATATCTCCGCCAATCACATCACCCTTTAATGAATGAATAATATTTATGATATTTCTTGTCGTTAATCCTCCAGGCTCAAGATGAGATACACCAGGCGCATATGCAGGATCAAGCCCATCTAAATCTAAAGAAATATAAACCGGCCCATCAAAATCAAATGATAGGTCATGATTAAAGTCTTTCATTTCAATTACTTCAACTCCAAACTTATCTACTTGAGCTCTTTGGTGGTCATTTAATGTCCGTATTCCAACCTGAACCAATCTATTAGCTAAATTATTTTCCATTATTCGAGCAAATGGAGATGCATGTGAAAAAGGATTATTTTCAAAATTATCATACAAATCAGGGTGTGCATCAAAATGTAGAATATTTAACGAATCATATTTTTTTGCATGAGCTTTGATTATTGGGAATGTGATTGAGTGATCCCCACCTATTGAAATAAGATTATTACCTTGCTCCAGTTCTTTAAAAGTTGCATTGTGAATATCATTAATTGCTAATTCACCAGATGGAAGTTCTAGCGGATCTAATATTTCAACCATTTTATTGCTTCTGCAATTAATACCATTTTCTGAAAAATCATTTGTAGAATCTGAATGAAATGCTTCGATTATTTTTTGTGGAGCTTTAGCAGATCCTTTTAGAAAAGATGAATTTTCATCCAAAGGTATCCCCAGAATTGATATCATATTTCGTATCTCTATTAATTTATTGCTTTTAAATAGATATCTTTATGGGCTTGATCCATATAGGCAAGCTGATTCAAAATTTCCTTTTGACCCATTATGCTTAAAGCTTTAACTAGATCTGATCGATGCGCATCCAAAAAATAAAGAGTTCTACCTGTTGGAAACTGACGAAAAACTACCTGCATAGCTTCTATCATTAATTTGAATTCATTTAAAGCTTCATCAGGTTTACCTTGTTTGAAATAATCCATAGCAATATAATATGCGAACCGAGCTTCTCTTAAGCCTTTGTTTTCTGTCACCTCTTTTAAGAGCTGCATGCGCGTGCTCCATCCTTTTGGATAATCTGAAGAAATACCTCTTAGCATAATTTCTCTAGACTGGTCATAGGCAACATTTCCACCATAATAATCATAGGTATCCATGTGCCCAGCTAAAATCAAGTAGGCGTAGAATGCAAAAAAACTTCCGAGAGGCTCAAACATAACCTGATCAAAATATATAGAGCTCCCTGCGTTATAATAAAATTGAAGAGATTTATCAAAATATCTTAGATCCATACCATCGGAAATAAGAACTTGTGCATGGAAAGTTTCCATACCTCCTTTTTGAGCAATACCTTGGAACGCGATAGAAATATGAAGAGGTATTTTTAAGCTTTGGTACTCTTCATTCCAATTATGTTTTGAAAAAAAACGTGATACCTCATCTTTAATTGATGAAACTTTTTGTTTCTCGCTGTTCCTTAAAAGCCTATCATCAATTTTCACATCTATTTTACCAAACTGACAAAACAGTAAAGAAGAAGATAAAAATATTGTTAACCATAATCGCATATAGGAAACTAATAGATAAAACCTATACCATGCTATTCCTCAAGGATAATTGTCTTAATTTATACAATGGTAAATATCGGGAATATAATTGAAAAGCAGTCAGATGTTAAATCGCTTCTCCTTCAGATTGGTGAAATTGCTAGAGATAGAAAAAAAGAAGTATATGCCGTTGGCGGTGTAGTTAGAGATTTATTATTAGATAAGGAAATAAAAGAGGTAGATCTAATGGTTATCGGAGATGGGATAGAGTTTGCCAAAATTATAGCAGACAAGCTTGGTGTCCCAAAAATTGTTCCATTCCCCAAGTTTTCTACTGCCCATATTCCTTCTAAACCAATTCCAGTTGAAGTAGCAGCAGCACGAGAAGAAATTTATTCTTCTGAATCGAGAAAGCCAACAAAAGTTAAATATACAAATCTGGTGGGGGATTTAATTCGCCGTGATTTTACTATTAATGCAATGGCTTTAAGTATTGCTCCTGGAAATTTTGGCGATTTGCATGACCCTTATAATGGCATTAAAGATTTAAAAGAAAAAAAACTCATTACACCTTTAGATCCTAATAAAACTTTTTCAGAAGACCCGCTAAGAATGATGCGCGCTGCCTATTTTGCCTCTAAATTAGATTTGAAGATAGAAAAAAATTGCCTTGAATCAATCCAGCATGAATCCGATCGTATTTCAATAGTTTCGCAAGAGAGAATAACTAATGAGTTCACAAAGATATTATCTACAGATAAACCATCAATTGGTTTAAATATTCTTCAAGAGACTGGCTTAATGAAGAAAATTTTTCCTGAAATTGATATAATGCATGGGATGGATCAATCTAGCGAATGGCATCATAAAGATATTTTTTATCACACTATGCAGGTAGTAGACAACGCGGCATTGTTAACAAAAAAAATGAAATTAAGATTTGCTGCCCTTGTGCATGATATAGCAAAGCCTAATACTAGAAAAATTGATCCAAAAAAAGGATACACTTTTCATGGCCATGATGCAATTGGAGAGCGAATGTTAGATAAAGTAGCAAAGAGAATGAAAATCTCAAATGAGCTCAAAGACTATTTAAAAAAACTTACACTACTTCATTTGCGACCCATTGCTTTAGCTAAAAAAGGAATAAGTGATTCAGCTATACGCAGATTGATGGTGGCAGCGGATGATGATATTAATGATCTTTTAACCTTATGTAGAGCAGATATAACAACAAAAAATCCAAATAAAATAAAAAAGTATTTAGCTAATTTTGAAAAAGTAGAATCTAAGATGACTGATGTAACTGAAAGAGATAAAATGAAGGCATTTCAATCTCCGGTTCGCGGCAAAGAAATAATGAAAATTTGCAATATTGATCAAGGTAAACTGATAGGAAAAATTAAATCCGATATTGAAGAAGCAATTCTTGATGGGGAAATTGATAATTCTTATGAAGCTGCTTATAATTATCTTGTTTCAATAAAAAGTAACTATATTGATAAGTCATAAAAGGATAAAATGAAACATCTGATACTCGCAATTACCCTTAATCTTTCTTTTTATTATTCTCAAATTATTTCCGGTACTGTTACAGACAAGATAACTGGAGCTCGTCTTTCGGGGGTTAATATTTTAATTGTAGATACCGATAGAGGTGTATCTACCAATTCCAATGGAGAATATTCCTTAAATATTGATGAAACCGTCTCAACTCAGCTCGTCCAATTTAAACATATTGGTTACGATGAAAAATTAATTAGTATTGGTAGCCTAGATGCATCCGCAGAAGTATTCCTACAGCCGCGTGTACTTCAATTTGAAGCGATTGAAACTGCAGGTATCAAAAGAAAACCAGCAATTGAAAAAGATTTACCTCAAACTGTTTCAATAATTCAATCTGATGCCTTTGCTTTAAGAGCGTATGTTGACGCGGGAGATTTATTAGCAACAGATCAGAGTGTCCAAATCGAAGAATCACTATCTGGAAGAAAAACTGTATCAATACGCGGAGGAAATGCGGATGACGTATTGGTTCTTTATAATGGATTTAGGTTAAATCGACCCTATGACAATGTATTTGATCTTTCCTTGATTGATATGCAAAATATCGAACAGGTTGAAATTGTTAAAGGTGGTCATTCCGTTTTATATGGAGCGGATGCTTTTTCAGGGGTTATCAATATTGTACCAAAAAATACAAAGGACAAAAATTTAAAAGTATCCCAGCAATTTGGTTCCTATAATTCAGGGTTTTGGAATGCTAATGGTCAATTAAAAATCAAAAACTCATTTCTATCTATTAATCAGAAAAGAGGATCCTATAGACGAATTTTTCAAGATTCAAAAATTGAATCATCAGGGTTGACATCAAGCTTATCTCACTTGGCATTTGATATGACTAATCGGTTAAAAAATAGAGCAATGAATGGGAATCTCGAATGGAATTTTACCCAAGATAAACAGATATTTGATAATACTCGTGATTTAAATAAAATTAATTCTACGAATCGACTGGCGGGCATGCGATATGATGGAATAGTATGGTTGTTAGGAGAGGTTGAATTTGCTGTTGCGTCCCATAATTTATCTGAATTGCAGGACCTCAATAATCAACGTGGCTATATTTATCGATCGCTTGATAATAATTCAAATAAAATTGATATTAAGAAATACATTAATCTAAATAAGGTTGAGTGGATGTTTGGC
The DNA here is from genome assembly GCA_964386795.1 of uncultured bacterium. Lineage (GTDB taxonomy): Bacteria > Fidelibacterota > Marinisomatia > Marinisomatales > TCS55 > TMED108. The sequence continues at coordinate 15,175 of CAYLUE010000031.1, read as the reverse complement.
GCACAAGCCGAAGACTCAAAGTTAATTTTTTGGGATGACCAAAAATTAAATAATATTCAACAGCTTGGATTAAAAGGAGCTGATATCAATCGAAAGCATGCAGGATTTGCTACAGTATTAAAGCTTCATTCGAAAGGAGATGAAGCGGGACAATGGTTAACAGATCTTGATGTCAGTTATAGATATGATTTTGTAAGAGATCGTAGTGATAGTTTACTTAATAGAAAAGAAATTGTAGATTTTTCAGAAATTGCAGCATTAGTTAATTTTGGTAACAATGATTGGTCCAATAGTATTTTCAAAATTTCAACGATAGCATCCAAGCGTGCCCCAGGACTAACAATGGCTTATTGGGTCACAACAGGTAATAATATCAAATTTCCATCCTTGCAGCAACAGATCAGCCAAATAACTTTTTTAAACCCTAACCAGCAATTGCTTAAGCCAGAAAGAATGAAGTCGCTTGAGATTGGAATTAATATCTTGACCGAACCAAAGGCCATGGAGAATATTGATCAAATGGAATTACAGGCTAGCATATTTCGAAATGATTACATTAATAAAATGAGAGCCACATTTCTTTTGGGAATGCCTATAGCTTATTTTGAAAATATAACGCTTGCGACTATGTCTGGATTTGAAGCAAAAGCTAAAGCAAAAACATACGGAGGAAGATTTACTGGAGAAGTTGGCTTATCTAATTATAATATTTCAGATATGAGCGCATTTCCATTTAAATCTGCATTTAAATTGACTATCAATACGACATCAAAATGGGATTGGATAACTATTGGAGCGCGCTGGTTTCAGGAAGGGGAGCAAACTGGATTGATTCTAGTTCCGGAAAAAGGTTACAATGAAATTGAATTACCTGCTTTCTCAAATTATGATTTACACCTTACTATGGATTTAAATCTTAGCTTTGTAAAAGGTCAAATTTCTTATTCTGCAAGAAATTTAAAGAAAAATAATATTTCTCTTGATGGATTGTTATTGAGAGATACTAGAAAATATTTAACTTTGAGTCTAGAGTTATGATTAAAGCCTACTTTATACTTCCTTTAGTGCTTATTATTTCTTTTTCGTGCGAGGAAAATCCGTTTTCTTCAAAAAGTGAAATACCGCATAGAACGATTAGAGGGTTCATTAATCTTGAAGGTGTTGAGCTATACCCAAATGGAAACCATAGCGGAGTGTTTGTTTGGGCACGTGAGTTGGGTATCAGCGCCCTAACTGGAGCGGATGGTTCATTCAAATTAGATCTTCCAGCTGCAAGCACCCCAACTGGTGGCGGTATTGCGGATGGGGATTATATCATATATTTTTTCATGGCTAATTATAAAATTTCAACAGTTCAAGTTACATTTGCTGGTGGAGAAATATTAAATGATGACAAGGTAATCAAAATAGATGGTGAGTTAAGAAAAACAGTTTCAATTAATCGTATGGTTCAAATACATACCTCCATTGAGCCAAGTACAATACCAACAACATTTGTAGAAGATATTAAAGTCAAGGTTAAAGCAACCCCTGATCGTAGTGATATATTTTTATATTTGAAAGGAATTGAAGCAGCTAGGCAGCCAACTGTTTATTCTGGTTTATTAATAAAAGATACTTCTTCGGGAGAGCTTGTTTATTCTTTTAATCCTGATACTGCTGGGACCATTAAAAGATTTGTCGAGCAACCCTATCGAGAATTTCTGATCAACTTCAAAGTTGTCGATGACTCACTAGCGCCCATGCTTTCACCGGGATCATATGAAGCGATTCCTTATTTAATTATTGAAAGCAATGATGACCCACCTTCTCATCTTACCGATGCTTTAGCAGCAGATTATGATGAATTTTCCGAAAAATACTTTAACTATCCATTATATAGAACAGGGGGAAAATTTACTATTACTGAATAGGTTTCTTTAAAAGGGAATCATTATATTTCGTCCCTAATATATAGTAGATAATAGTCAATTAAATTTAGAGGATAATTTTATGCTTTCATCATTGATTAACGCTCTTACGGCGCCCAAAGAAACATTTCAAAAAATAGCTAATAATTATAACTGGAAACAGGCTATGATTCCTATGCTGATAATTATGCTTCTTGCCATAGTTTCTTCAATGTTCCTATCGGAACAAATTGCCGATCTCCAGTGGGAGCAAATCCAACAAAGCATAAATAATAACGCCAATATATCTGAAGAACAAAAACAGGAAATTTTGGGTTCTCAATATGATCGCGTTTACTCAAACTCTGGGGCAACTGCAATATTTATATATGTTAGCTCAGCGATTTCATGGCCAATGAGAATGGCGTTCTGGTCACTATTTTCTATGCTTTTTGCAAATCTATTTTTAGGATCAAAAAGTCAATTTGGAAAAGTATTCACAGTGGTTTCATTTTCTTATCTTCCTTCGGTGATTGAATATTTAGTTAAGACACCAATACAATATATTAGCGATAATATGATGATCTTTACAGGTCTTGGCGCTCTTGGCATAGGTGAGCAAGGAGATTTTATTAATAACTTTTTGAGCGGTATTGATATTTTTGCAATGTGGCGAGTTTATTTAACTGCAGTAGGATTTACGTTTCTTTATAATTCAACACAAAATGATACGCTAAAAGTTCTCGGCTCATTATGGATAGCTAGCCTATTAATCTTTTCTGCTATTGGTGCATTTTTTGCTGGCTTAGCTGGATAAGAAATATTTTAATGAGAACGATACTTTTCATTTCACTTTCATTTTGCTATTCTCAAAATTATACCCTTGAGGAGGCTGTTGGAGTGGCATTGCAAAACAAAGAAGCCCTAAAAGCTTCTGCCTTAGATTTAAAGTCTTCTAGTCGGGATGTTAAAAGTTCTTATAGTGGCATTCTTCCATCTGTTCGAGTTTCAGGGAGTAGCACTGAGTCTAGATTTCCAAAGCAATCCACAGGCTTTAATCAATCATCAGGAGAAATACTAACAGATGTAAGCAGTATTACTTCAGCATCAACTAACTTTTCGATCACACAAAACATTTATGATGGTGGCGTATGGTGGAATAATATTCGTCTTGCAAAAAATAATTATAGAATATCTGAGCAATTTAATAGACAGGTTAAGATAAATATTATTCGCAGTGTGCACTTTGCATATTTTAATTATTTAAAAGCAATTCAGCTATTAGATGTCTCAAGATCAAACTTAATGAGCTCTCAACAGCAATTAGCCCTGGTTCAACAACAGTTCGATTTAGGATCTGCTAAAAAAACGGATCTATTAAAAGCGAAGGTGCGTTTTGGTCAAGCGAGAGTAGATGTTATTACTAACGATGCTTCTGTTAATAGCGCATACCGGAATCTGAAAAACGCTATGGGGTTGATTAACTCAGATCAAGATTTTACAATTGAAGAAGTAGAAAAGCCCTTGGAAATGATTCCCAAATTTGAAACAGGGTTTGAATTAGTTCAAAAATTTAACCCGAGCGTAAAAGCTAAGCAGTACCAAATTCTTGCAGCAAAATTAAACACAAAGATAGCAAAAGGCTCTCGACTGCCTACCATCAGCCTTTCTGCAAGCGCCTATGGAACAGCTGATAATCTAGGTGATGCTATTTCTAATAGCTATGGAGATAATCAGAGAACAAATACATCATTATCAGTTTCAATACCTATTTATAGCGGGAATAGCATTTCTACGCGAATACAAAAGGCAAAGATTGCTATCGATAAACAAGAGTCTGAATATTTATCTCAGCTTGAAGATTTATCGGTTCAGCTTGAAGACTACTTAGATCAATTAAATAACTATAGCGAAGTTATCCCAATAAATGAAACCGTACTTGAATCTGCTGAAGAGGATTTGAAATTATCGCAAGTGAGATATTCTCAAGGGTCTACAACAATATTAGAGGTTTTAAATGCCCAAGTTTCTGTAGTACAGGCAAGGTCATCTCTTGTTCGCTCTAAATATGATGCCTTTATTCAACAAGCAAACTTGAAGGCGCTACTGGGAACCTTAGATTCAGAGCAAAAAATTAATTAGGAGAAAACTGTGCCTGATAATAAAAAATCAAATAAGAAAAAATGGATCATTATCACAGTTGTAATAGTATTTATTGCTGCGATGATTGCACTTAGTCTACGTCAAGATAATAAAAATGCAATTTCCGTTGAAACAGATAAAGTAACCTTTGAAACTGTCGTTCAAAAAGTAAACGCTAGTGGAACAATACAGCCAGAAACAGAAGTTAAAATTAGCTCGTCTACTTCATCGGCTTGGATTGAATCTATTACCGTTAAAGAGGGCGACTATGTTAAAAAAGGACAACATCTTATTTCATTGGATAGAAAGCAATTACTTTCAAATTATAATGCAGCATCATCATCGGTGCGATCAGCTAAAGCCCGCATTAAGCAAGAGGTAGCCAACAAGAAGCGAACAGAGTCTATGTATGAACAGAATCTAGCCTCCGATCAAGAATTAGAAGCGGTGCAAGCTTCTTTTGAGATTGCAAACAGTCAGCTTGAACAGGCAAGGGCAAATCTTGAATCAAGGAAAGATGAGCTTGATAGAGCAAGAATCGCTTCACCTCAAAATGGGATTGTAACTAAAATAAATAAAGAAGTAGGCGAAATGGCGCTTGGAGGAATGTTTCAGGCTGAGGTTTTAATGATTATTGCTGATCTATCAAGGATGGAAGTGATTATTGATGTAAATGAGAATGATGTTGTTTCTATTTCAAAAGGAGATACAGCAGAGATTGAAATCGATGCATTTTTGGATACGCTTTTTTATGGCGTTGTTAATGAAGTTGCTTTGGTGCCACAAGTATCAAGCATGGGTACGCAACAACAAGTCACCAATTTTCAAGTAAAGGTAAGAATGATTAATGTCCCTGAAGGCATTCGCCCTGGAATGAGTGCAACGGTAGATATTATTACGGATAAAAAAGATAATGTACTGGCTATACCAATTCAAAGTCTTACCGCCAGGAAAAAAGGCGCTGAATTATTTGAAATGGGCAAAAAATCAAAAAATAATTTTGAGAAAAAAGATGATAAAAGCGAAATGGAAGAATTGGTATTTATTATTACTGATAAAGAAGGTGTAGTGGATCGCGGTGATAAAACACAGGAAAGCGATTTTAGTAAGAAATTTAAAAAATCAAAAAAAGGAACAAAATATGTTCATGTTCGACCAGTTAAAGTTGGTATTTCTAGTGAAACAGATTATGAAGTTTTAAGCGGATTAACTGAAGGTGATGAAATTGTAATTGGTAATTATAAGGCGATTAGTAAAGAATTAAAACACAATGCACTGGTAAAAGTGCAAGCAGATAAAGATAAAAAGAAAAAATAAGTGTCAAATTTAATTTCACTTAGCTCCATTAAGCGCCATTATGACGTTGGTGGTGAATTAGTTAAAGCACTAGATGGGGTTGATGTATCCATTGAAGGCAATGAGTATATTTCTATCATGGGACCTTCAGGTTCTGGTAAATCAACATTGATGAATATTATTGGTTGCCTAGATACTCCTACTTCTGGTATGTATCAATTTGAAGGTGAATTGGTTCATGAAATGGATGATGATCAGCTTGCTTCCATACGCAATAGAAAGATTGGATTTGTTTTCCAAACGTTTAACCTGCTACCAAAAGCTACAGCTCTTCGCAATGTTGAAGTTCCTCTAATTTATTCCAATATACCAAAGGCAGATAGACTGAAAATGGCACGCAAATCTCTTGTCTCGGTTGGTTTAGAAGATCGATTAGATCATAAGCCAAATGAGCTTTCTGGTGGGCAGAGGCAAAGGGTGGCAATCGCAAGAGCATTAGTAAACAACCCTTCAATCATTCTTGCTGATGAGCCTACCGGTAATCTCGATTCCAAAAGTGGTATAGAAATAATGAAGATCCTTTATGATCTCTATACAAAAGGTAATACAATTATTGTAGTGACGCATGAGCATAAAATCGCGATGCATGCTAATCGTATTATTACCATTTTCGATGGAAAAATAAAAGAGGATAGGATTAATAAGAATATGACCAAGGCTTTGTAATGCTATCATTATATTTTGAAAGTATTCGTATCGCAATTAGCTCAATTTTATCAAATAAAATTCGATCTTTTCTAACAGGACTAAGCATCATTATTGGTATTTTAACTGTAACCTTGATGGGCACTTTGATTTCTGGTCTTGATAAAGGTTTCGATAAAAGCATGGACTTTCTAGGAAAGGATGTTTTATCAATTAGTAGATGGGAATGGTTTGGTGGTCAGGAATGGTGGGAAGTTCGAAATAGACCCAGAATAAAATTAGACTATATTGACAAAATTAAAAGTAGATCAAAGTATGCTGAGGCTGTAGCGCCTGTGATGCAAAGAGGAGCAAATCTTTCCAGGGGAGATTTAGGAGCGCGATCGCAAATTTTTGGTACCACCACTGAATATTTAAAGACCACCAACTATGGCGTAGAAAAAGGGAGATTTTTTACAAACAGCGAAGACAGATCAGGAGCTCGCGTTGCATTGTTAGGATATGATATTGCTGAAAATTTATTTCCCAATGAAGATCCGCTGGGAAAAAATTTCAAGATTGATGGCATACGATTTCGCGTACTTGGCGTCATGGAAAAACAAGGAAAATTTCTAGGATTATTTAGCTTTGACACCCAAGTCATTATTCCATCTGGCGCAACCCAAAGATTATTTTCAAGAAGAGGTTTTATTAGAATTAGCGTAAAAGTTCCTGAGGACAAAATTGAAGAATCTAAGGATGAGATTTATGGTATCATGCGCCAAATTAGAGGATTAAAGCCAACAGAAAAAGATGACTTTGCTGTTAATCAGACCATGGCTTTTGAAAATGTTTATAATCAAATCAAGTTTGCAATTGGTGGAGTAGGTATTTTTATTACAATTCTTTCTCTTGTTGTTGGAGGGATTGGTATTATGAATATTATGTTTGTATCCGTAAAGGAGAGAACCAAAGAGATTGGCGTTCGAAAGGCAATAGGTGCTACAAAAAAGATGATCTTAACCCAATTTTTGATGGAAGCAATTATGATTTGTGTCATTGGGGGAATCATTGGATTAACATTGGCTAGCCTTCTAAGTTTAATAATTAATCAGTTTTTTCCTTCAACTATGCCCATATGGCTTGCGATGACCTCTATTTCGTTAAGTATTTTTGTGGGAGTTGTAGCTGGAGTTGTTCCATCCTACAGAGCAGCCGGCCTTGACCCTATAGATGCGCTTAGATATGAATAAAACATGCTAGGGAAAAGACAGATAAAAAGCATATTACGTGAAAGCGTTAGAATGACGTTTGATGCTATTAGACAAAATAAACTGCGTTCAACTCTTACGCTTTTAGGAATTTCGGTTGGAATATTTTCAGTCATTAGTGTTATGACCGCTATCAAAACCCTTGAAAGCTCCATTGAATCTGGATTGAATGTGTTTGGCACTAATACATTTATGATTACCAAAAATCCTGCAATACAATTTGGAAGAAATGATAAATATCGCAATAGAAAAAATATCGACTTAAATCAATATCTTACCTTAAAAGAGCGTGCAAAGTTGCCAATATTAGTTAGTGGTGGTGATGATACGGATGATGTAAGGCTGGTAACGTACAAGGATAAAAAAACAAAACAAGTTCCTCGAATATCTGGCGGTGACCCTGGAACACTGAGAACGGTAAATACCTATATTGCTGATGGTAGAAATTTAACAGAGGAAGATATTCATTTGTCAAGAAGCGTATGTATTATCGGCGCTGATGTGGTTGATGCACTTTTTCCTTTTGAAGATCCATTAGGCAAGGTTATTCAGCTACAAGGAATTAATTTTACCGTTGTAGGGATTACGGAAAGACAAGGGCAGTCCTTTGGACAAAGCCAAGACAACTACATCTTTCTTCCAATAACAACATTTCTTCAACGCTTTAGGGGAAATTCGTACTCATTAGGTATCATGGTTGAATCTGAATCTGCTGAATTATATAACGAAACAGTTGATGAAGTCATTGGTATACTTAGAACGATCAGGAAAGTTAACCCTGGCGAAGAAAATGATTTTGAAATAACAACCAATGAAGAGCTAATGGAAACTTTTGGTTCGTTTACCGGATCCATTAAAATTTTTGCATTCTCAGTAAGCGTGATTGCCTTAATTGTAGCAGGGATAGGCATTATGAATATTATGCTGGTATCGGTTACGGAAAGAATAAAAGAAATAGGTATTCGAAAAGCAATTGGTGCAACTAAGAGACATATTTTAATTCAGTTCTTAACAGAGGCAGTATTTTTGTGTCAAGTTGGTGGAGTTATTGGGGTTATTTTTGGTATTGCAGCTGGCAATTTGATATCGATTGTAGCAAAGGTTCCTGCGGTTATTCCAATTGACTGGGCAATCTATGGAGTTGTAAGCTGCTCACTAATTGGGATCGGTTTTGGTAGTTACCCTGCCTGGAGGGCTGCAAATCTTGACCCTGTAGAATCTATGCGGTTCGAATAAAACTTATTTCGAACATTCTTGTAGCTACACAACAGTTCTTATAAATTTAGCTATCATTATTTGTTTATAAATACCATGATTGACATTTTGCACAGGTTTATATTAATTGAGTTTTTCATCCGACCGACCAATCTCTACCTCTACCCAAGTCAAGAAAATATCAAATGAATACAATTGCAATTATACCTGCACGTTTACAATCAAAGCGTTTCCCTAAAAAAATATTATTTCCAATTGATGAAAAGCCAATGGTTGTACATGTATATGAAAATGTGAAAAAATCTGAATCAATTGATGATGTAATAATTGCAGTAGATGACGATGAAACAGTAAAAGAGCTAAAAAAATGGAAAGTGAAAACTGTTATGACAGCTTTAGATCATCAATCTGGAACTGATAGGGTTCATGAAGCTTCTAAAGATAAAAATGCCGATGTTATTGTTAATGTTCAAGCTGATGAACCTTTTCTAGATTGTAATTTGGTTGATATGTTGGTTAATGAATTTGATGATATGTCAGTTGAAATGGCAACCGTTGCTGGAAAAGAGCTTTCCGCAGAACAATTAAATGATTCAAATACAGTAAAAGTTTTATTAGATAGCGATAGGTTTGCTACAGCTTTTAGAAGGGATCCTGTTGATATTGAGTCTGCAGGGTATTATCACCATGCAGGAATTTATGCATATCGTCAAGAGGTATTAGATAGATTTACCTCTTTAGAGCCGTCAACTAATGAGCAAAAATTTAAATTGGAACAATTAAGAGCTTTAGATAATGGAATTTCTATTAAAGTAGTTCTTACTGACAAAGTAAATAAAGGAATCGATACCTTGGAAGATATTAAAAAGTTGAACAAATAATATGGCAAAAACTAGACCTGTCAAATATATTTTTGTTTTAGGAGGTGTGATATCTGGACTTGGAAAAGGTATCGCAGCTGCTTCTATTGGTTATCTACTAAAAAGCGCAGGATTAAAGGTGACCATTTTAAAATTAGATCCATATTTAAATGTTGATCCCGGAACCATGAATCCCTATCAACATGGAGAAGTTTTTGTTTTGGATGATGGCTCTGAAACTGATTTGGATTTAGGTCATTACGAGAGATTTATCGATGTAGATATGCGTAAGATAAATAATGCAACTACTGGTCAAGTTTATAGCACTGTCTTAGAACGAGAAAGAAGAGGTGATTATCTAGGGGCAACTATTCAAGTTATTCCCCACATCACCGATGAAATTATTGCACGAATAAAAGCGATTAATAAACCTAAGAAATTTGATGTTGTTATTTGTGAAGTAGGAGGAACTGTAGGGGATATAGAAAGCCTTCCTTTTATGGAGGCAATCCGCCAACTTTCTCTTGAGGTGGGATATCATAATCATACAATTATGCACGTGACGCTTGTGCCTTACATTCAAGCTAGTGAAGAATTGAAAACTAAACCTACACAGCATTCAGTAATGAAACTTCGTGAAATTGGCTTATCACCTGATATGATTCTTTGCCGGACTGAATACAAGCTAACCAAAGATGTAAAAAATAAAATTGGACTTTTTGGAAATGTTAATCCAGAGCATGTGATTGAGGGATCTGAGGTAAAAAGTATTTATGAAGTTCCACTTACTTTATATAATCAAAAAGTATCTGAAATTATTATGGATCGCCTTCAGCTTTCAGGTAAAGCCGACATTTCTTATTTGAAAAATTTTATCAAAAAATTTAAGCGACCTACGCATACGGTTAATGTTGCCATGTGCGGCAAATATACAGAGTTACCAGATGCCTATAAAAGCGTATTAGAAGCGTTTATACATTCCGGTGTTGAAAATGATGCACGTGTTAAGGTGCATTGGATAGCAACAGAAAAAATAAAGAACGATTCGGATGCAGTGGATGCCTTTCATCAAATGGATGGTATTTTACTTTTACCGGGTTTTGGATCTAGAGGGTCTGAGGGTAAAATAATCGCTTGTAAATATGCTAGAGAAAATGAAATTCCTTTTCTAGGAATATGCCTTGGTCTGCAATGCGCAGTTATTGAGTTTGCGCGAAATGTTTGCGGCCTAAAAGGTGCTAATAGCACCGAATTTAATAAAAAAACACCTTACCCAGTAATAGATCTGATGGAATCACAACGGGCTATAAAAGCAAAAGGCGGAACAATGAGATTAGGCGCATATAGCTGTACAATTAAAAAAGGCACAAAAGCATTTTCAGCTTACCGTAAGAATAATATTTCAGAACGCCATCGTCATCGATGGGAAGTGAATAATAGATTTCGAGATAGATTAACAAAAAGTGGATTAATTATTTCAGGAGAAAACCCGGAACTCAATCTAGTTGAAATTGTTGAATTAAAGGATCATCCGTGGTACGTTGCAGGGCAGTTTCATCCTGAATTAAAAAGTAGGGTAAGTAGCGCTCACCCATTATTTAGAGATTTTATTAAAGCTTCTGTTAAACATTTAAAGAAGAAATAGCATTATGAATACAGTTACAATTGGCAATGTTAAATATGAACATGGATCCTTCCCTTTAATAGCAGGTCCATGCGTTATTGAATCAAGAGACCATAGCTTAAAGATGGCTGAGCAGATTCACAAAATTACTAGCTCGCTGAATATTCCATTAATATTTAAAAGTTCTTTTGATAAAGCGAATCGGTCAGCAATTGATTCTTTTAGAGGACCAGATAATATAGATGAAGGTCTATTAATACTCAATGAAGTCAAAAAGGAAATTGGAATTCCTGTTTTAACAGATGTGCATCTTCCAGACCAATGTGAAGTGGTTGCCGAGGTATCTGATGTTTTACAGATTCCAGCCTTTCTATGTAGGCAAACGGATTTATTAATTGCTGCTGGAAAAACTGGAAAAGCAGTTAATATTAAAAAAGGTCAATTCTTAGCACCAGGTAAAATGGAGCATGCTGCAAAAAAGATTGAGTCTACTGGTAATAAAAACATATTATTAACTGAAAGAGGAACCTCTTTTGGTTATAGTTTAGTTTCTGATATGACATCAATACCTGTTATGCAAAATGTCGGTTACCCTGTTATTTTTGATGCGACACATTCCGCACAATTACCTGGCGATAAACAGGTGACGGGCGGCCAAAGAGATATGATTCCAACTCTAGCTAAAGCTGCAGTGGCTGCTGGATGCAATGGTGTTTTTATGGAAGTTCATGATAATCCTAGTAATGCTAAATCAGATGCATCTACACAATGGCCATTGGATAAACTGGAAGGAATTCTTCAAGTATTATTGAAAATTTATGAGGCAACTCATTGATGGATTATGATATTAATAAAATTAAAATGATTATCTCTGATATTGACGGCGTATGGACCGATGGATCTATTTATGTTGGAAGCAAAGATTCAGAAATCAAGAAATTTAATGTGAATGATGGCGCTGGTGTTGCTTTATTAAGGCAGTCAGGGATAAAACTAGCACTTATTTCGGGTCGTGAGTCAAATGCTACTGCATTACGCGCGTCTGAATTAAAGATTCAGGACTTATACAATGGGATCTTGAATAAGATTATTCCATATGAAGAATTAAAATCTAAATATGATCTTGATGATTCTGAGATTGCATATATTGGAGATGATTTAATAGATATTCCTGTGATGGAAAAGGTAGCGGTTCCTATTGCCACTCAAAATGCTTCTGATTCTTGCAAAGCAGTAGCGGTACATATTACTGATAAATCAGGAGGCGAGGGTGCTTTTCGTGAAGCAGTAGAATGGATATTATCAAAACAAGGTCGCCTTGAAAAGGTTATTTTAGAATTAAAAGATCAATTATTAAATCGGAAGTGAATCGGTTAATCATTATTATGCTATTAATCTCTGGATGTCAAAATACTGAGATTAAAAAAGCAGGTAAAACTAGGGATGGGCTTCCTGATGCTGAAAGCTGGAACGCAACAATAACACTAACAAATAAAGGGTCCAAAAGAGCGGTAATAAAATCAGGTCATTTAGAAAAATACCAACAACGTCAGTATATTTTATTAAATCAGAATGTAGATGCTGATTTTTTTAATAATGAAGAAATTTATACTAGTAATCTTAAATCTAATATTGCTGAGATTGATGAAGCTAAAGACTTTTTAGTGGCTATGGGTAATGTTGTTGTAGTCTCAGATAGTGGCGTTACATTGTATACTGATACATTATCCTGGGATAATGTTGATGAAAAAGTATTTACTGATGATAGTGTTATTTTTATAACTGAAGAAAGAGATACTTTGTATGGCATTGGTTTCAAATCAGATATAGAATTAAATAATTGGGAAATTATGCAACCAACAGGAGTTTTCTCCCGAGGTAAAAATGAGTGATAATCATAAGCAATTGAGCGCAGAAAAACTTTCAAAAAGATATGGTGATTTCTGGGCTGTAAGAGAAGTAGATCTCAAGGTAAATAAAGGAGAGATTGTTGGTCTCCTTGGTCCCAATGGGGCCGGAAAAACCACAACATTCTATATGATAACAGGAATGATAAAGCCTACAGATGGAAATATTTATCTTGACCAAATGAATATCACCAAACAGGCTATGTATAAAAGAAGTCGATTTGGCATTGGTTATCTCCCTCAGGATGAATCAATTTTCAGAAAATTAACCGTAGAAGATAATCTTAGACTTGTGCTTGAAATGAGCAGCTTATCTAAAAATGAACAGCAAAATAAAATTGATCAACTACTAGAAGATTTATCAATCAACCATATTAGACTAAATAGTGGAGCAAATTTATCTGGCGGAGAGAGGCGAAGGGTTGAGATTGCGCGAACTTTAGCTATGGATCCAGATTTTATTTTATTGGATGAGCCCTTTGCTGGAGTTGATCCTATTGCTGTTGAAGATATCCAGTCGATTGTTAGTTCGCTTAAAGAAAAAAATATTGGTGTATTAATTACAGACCACAATGTGAGAGAAACGCTATCTATAACAGATAGATCCTACCTTTTATTTGATGGAAAAATTCTAAAATCAGGGACTTCAGAGTTTCTTGCAAATGATGATGAGGCAAAAAGATTATATCTTGGCGAAAGCTTTTCTTTGTAATGGTGGAATTGAAACAAAAACAATCATTAAGTCATTCTTTATCACCGCAACAAATTCTTCAAGCTCTAGTGTTGCAACTAAACTCGACGAATCTTGAACAAAAAGTTGTAGATGAGCTTGAGAGCAACCCATTACTAGAACAACCAGAATCCATGGAAGAAAATGAACCATTAGAATCAAAAGATGAAGTTGATTATGAAGATGACCCAGATGAATATGAACCTGGTAATATTTATAGTAATAACAAAAAGAATCAAGAAATTCCAATTGCTGAGCAGTTAGATTTTTTACAACACCTATCGCAACAGTTAAATGAATTTAACTTATCAGATAAAGAGCAAAATATTGCCGAAGAAATCATCTGGAATTTAGATGAAAATGGATATCTCGCTGTAGATATTGTACTTATTTCAGATCGCATAGGAGTTTCTGAGGACGACGTAGAGAAGATTTTATTTATGGTTCAAAAATTGAACCCCCCTGGAATTGGCGCGCGAAATTTACAGGAATGCTTAACTCTTCAGTTAGTAGGAAAAGAACATGAATTACATCGAAAAATTATTAATAATCATTTTGATGATTTTGTAAATCATAAATATGATAAGATCTTAAATTCTATAAAAATTGGAAAAGTAGTATTAAAGCAAATTATTGAAGATATAAAAAAACTGAATCCATATCCAGGCGAAGGAAAATTAAAATCACGAAATGATACTGTAATCCCTGATTTAATAGTTTCCAATGAAAGTGGCAAATGGAAAATTGTTATTAATGATTCATGGATAGCCGGACTATCATTGAATGAAAATTATTTAGGAATATTAGAACAAAAAAGCGTTGCGGGAGATACGAAAAAATTCCTCAAACAGAAATTAGACTCTGCTACATGGCTCATTAAAGCTATAGAGCAGCGTCACAGCACATTAACTGCTGTGATGTCTGAGATAATTAATAATCAGCCAGATTTTTTTAATGGGGATATTTCTTTATTAAAACCAATGAAATTAAAAGACATTGCTGATAAATTAAAGATGGATATTTCAACAATTAGCCGCTCTACAAGAAACAAATATGTTGATACTCCATATGGTATTTTTGAGTTAAAATCATTTTTCTCAAATAAATACGATACAGTAAGTGGAGATCAAGTTAGTACGAAGCTAATAAAAAATTTGTTGAAACAGTTAATTGATGATGAAGTAAAAGATGAGCCATTTACTGATACTGATTTGGCAAATCAATTAAAATTAAAAGGCTATCCGTTAGCTCGAAGAACAGTTGCAAAATATAGAGAAGAATTAAAATTACCAGCCGCGCGATTAAGGCGGCAAATAATAAATTAGAAAGGAAAACTATGGCTTATAAACGAATTATTATTGGAGATCAAGAGATCAAAGTTCCTAAGATTTCGCTAGGCGCTTTTCCACTTGTAGGCATTCTACTGGTTTTATGGTTATTAAGTGGAGTCTATATCGTAGGCCCTGATCAGGTAGGCGTTGTTCAGACGCTAGGAAAATATTCAAGAGCGGCTCAATCTGGCCTCAATTATCATTTTCCATATCCATTTGAAAAAGT
>CAYLUE010000030.1:0-19618 GCA_964386795.1 uncultured bacterium | reverse complement strand
ACCTGGAAAGCCTTTGATGAAAGAGTACGTAGCGAAGCTGATGTGGATCATTGGAATAGATATGTTGCACCATATGTAGATAATTCTAGTACTGGAACTGATTTTTTAGTTTTTCATCCAGAATTGAGCCATAGAGATCCAAATAAAGGTGCTTGGCCACCTATTTTCCATCTTTCATGGAACTATACAGGACCTGGGACAGGAACTGATTATATGGAAGTTGCTAAAGCAGGTGCCAACGCTAAAAGAAGGACCAGAAGCGAAAATTATCACCATATATACCATGTAGCAAGTGGCTCAAATCCGGATGCATGGCTATATGAATACCCAGTCAACTCCATGGAAGAGTTAAAAAAGTCAACTGGTGTTGGTGGTGGCGGCGGCGGATGGGAAAAAGTCTATGGTAAAGAAAAGGCAGAAAAAATGCAAAAAACTTATCAGCGTGTCGTCCGCTGGAGAATGCGGGAGATTATAAAAGAGCGAAAAGACTTGAGCTCTCCACAGCCTGCAATGAATGAAAATTAAATTAAGCAATTAGGAGAAAATAAAATGAAACAAATATTGTTAACTACCTTATTTATATTGAGTACTTTTTCGTACGGACAGTATACTGAGGGCAATACAGTGGTAGTTTGGTCATCATACAAATTTCTAGAAACCTTGGAAGGTGTTGAAGGTGCTTCAGCTAAGGATTGGAATGAATCATTTTCGGAGTATTATACCAAGAGAAACAGGAAGGACAAATTGCTAAAAAGCTCTCTTTTCCTTCGTCATTATTGGACTGGTGCAAGCTGGGACTATCATGAAGTAAATGAATTTGCGAGCATGAAAGACGCTGATGAATGGTCTAGTGGATCTGGCGATTTGAATCAAAAGGCTTGGCCTAATAAGGATAAAAGGGCAAAGGCAATTCAAGCTGTAAATAAATATAGGCAAAGAGGCTATCATAAAGATACGCATGTTTGGGAGAATCATCCTCGCTATATGAAAAAAAGAAAGAAGTCCAAAACACCTGAGCGAACAGTTGTAACAGTAATTACTCAATTTTGGAAGCCATTAAGCACAGTAGAAAATGGTTCTGCTGATGAAAGAGAAAAATTGATGGATAAGTTCTTTAAAGAAGTAACTATGAAAAATGATAAAATTCTAAGTCAGCGTGTTGTGACGCATTATTGGTCAGACGATATTGATAATGGTCACTGGCCATTAACATATATTAGAGAATGGGCTTCAATTCAGGATGCTGATGATACTGAAACTGAAGCTAAGCTAGTTGAAAAAGCATTTACTGAAGAAGAGCAAAAAGCGCTTGGAAAATATTGGGTTGGCAAACATGTGGATATTGGAGTTTATGCAAATGATACAGGGTTTAATAAATAGCCTCTCTTTTGTTGAATAAACTAAAAAGCCCTGCTATTGACAGGGCTTTTTAGTTTATATAGGCTATTATCTATTATTTTTTTATGTTATAGGTATAAGGAATTAAACTATTACTACTTTTTATGTGGAGTTAATAATGAAAAAATATTTTTTATCAGGTTTAGTAATTATTTCATCATCATTATTTGCATTAAATAATGATCCCCCAGAAGATAAAATCACATGTGTAGTGTCTGGTGATGAAATTAATAAAAGCGAATTAAGTGATCATGAATTTTCATCTTACAGAGAAGGAAAAGTGTATTTTTGCTGTGGTGGCTGCAAAATGGATTTTGATGAATCACCTGCTAAGTTTTCTACCAATTCAAACTTTCAACTTGTGACAACAGGTCAATATGTTCAGAGCGGATGTCCTGTTACTGGCAAAAGTCCTGGGCATAACCACCATACTGAAAAAGATATAAAACAAGTAACGGTTAAGGGAGTGGTGGTTGATTTATGTTGCGCTGGATGTTTAAAAAAAGTAAATAAATCCAAAGATAAGTATTCGATGCTTTTTTCAGATAAGGCCTACGATAAAGGTTTTGATTTACCAGCAAAAAAAGCAAAGACTAGTAAATCAAAAAAGACAAAAAAATAAATTAATTATTAAAAAAAGAGTTTCTAGGCTAATCTCTCTTTTTAAAAAATTTACCCTTGCAAACCAGTCAAAATAATTCAAACCCTTTAAGATACTTTCTTGTAAAGTATTCTTTTGAATTTGTTGTTATTATTTTTGGTATTTTGATTTCGCTTCTCTTAGAGCAAAATCGTCAAAATAAGATTGAGATCGAACGAAAAAATAATACAATCAGTCAATTAGTAAATATAATTGATGAAGACATTAATCAAATTAATGGCTTCATTTATTTGCAAAATTATTCGCTCAATAGCTGCAATCTTATTTTAGATAACTTAAACAATAAGAAAACAATGAGCGAAGATAGTATAGTGTTTCATCTTTCATCAATTGGCAGAGCACTCAGATCATTTTTTCCTCAACAAGGTATTTTTGACCAATTAGTTAGCTCTGACTTAATTAAAATGATTCAATCCGAAGAATTGAAAACAAAACTATTCAAACTCTACAATGAAGATCTACGTCGACATGATGTACATACAAAAGAATATGATGATTTCTTTTTAGATTATAATTATAGGCTTTCAGAAAATTATTTTTTACAAGATTCGTGGACTACAAAGCCAGATTCTAATGATCCCATTTATATTGAAAGTTTCAAGTTTAACTCAGATTACTATAAAGGTAGAAAGACATTTGCAGATATGATTGAATCTAAATCAAATATTGAATCCTATATTAAAGAATTGAATTACCTGAAAGGTATCTTTCAAAATTTGAAAACCCTATGCTTAAGCGAGATTAGTGAAGTTTAATTTCCAGTTTAGCATTTATTGTTTCTGTTCAATACTGCTTTGTGCTTTTTCCGCATTTTATTTAAGCTCATTTTACTCATCTCATTTGAAAGAAAGTGAAAATTATTTTTTCCTGATTTACAGTTTTGCGTTATTCACGCTTAGCGTTATAGCGCTTTGGCTGGCATTTAAAAAAATAAATTAACACTTTTTATTATGCCAGAGCTCCCTGAAGTACAATCGGTAGTGAATTATTTCAAACCATTACTAGTTAAGGAGCAAATTAATAAAATCACCAGCCCAAATAATTATGTAAAAGTGTTTGACACTCATTCAATAGATATGCTGAATAAGGCTGTCAAAGGGAAATCTATTAATGATATTTTCAGAAGAGGAAAATATATTATCCTAGATTTAAGCAGTGGATATCTATGTATTCATTTACGAATGACGGGTCAGTTGCAAATGGATATTGATGAAGCAGATACTACTAAGCATTATAGTTTTGCCATTTTCTTTGAAAGCAGTAAAGCAATCTATTTTAGGGATTATAGGAAATTTGGAAGATTATATTATTATAAAGATTTGGACATACTTAATCATAAACTTGGAATTGAACCTCTATCAGCTGAATTCAATTATGATTATTTGTTAACGTGTATCAAGCGTTCAAGGGGGATGATAAAACCTTTTTTATTAAATCAGAAATACATTGCAGGATTAGGAAATATATATATTGATGAATCATTATGGTTATCGAAGATTCATCCTAAAAAAAAATCCTCAAGTATTAGTAAATCTAAAATTCAAATGTTGAGCGAGGTCATTCCTAAAATTCTAATACAAGCTATCGAATTTAATGGGACCACAATAATCAACTTTTCATATGGAAACCAAGTCGCTGGTGATTTTAAGCAATTCCTAAATGTATTTGGAAAACAAGGGGAGCCGTGCCCTAGATGCAAAACACAATTAAAAAAAATATTTGTATCGCAGCGAGGTACGCATTACTGTCCCAGTTGCCAGAGAGCTTAGTTGATAATAAAACAGGCTCTATTTGATAGACCCCTTATTTTATTCATATATTGTATTCCTAATTTCTACAAAACGGAGAGATATATGATTTTACCTAAACCTATTACTTTGCTTATTTCAGTAGTTACTTTTTTTCAATTTTTTGGATGTACTCAAGATAGCACATACAATGAAAAAGCTTCAAGTAAGGTCGAGTATTTACAGTCAGATGCTCATAAGAAAAATGATGCTCCTTACTCTCAAGCTGTTCGCGTAGACAACATGCTATATCTTTCAGGCGTAATTGGTAGAAAACCAGGTGAGTCTGATTTAGTACCAGGCGGAATAAAAGCAGAAACTCGACAAGCAATGGAAAATGTAAAAACTTTACTTGAAAACTACGGGTCTTCTTTGGATGATGTGGTGAAATGTATGTGCATGCTAGGAGATATTTCAGACTATGCAGATATGAATAAAGAGTATAAAAAGTTTTTTCCTGAAAATCGACCAGCACGATCTACATTTGGGGTTGACCTCCCGCTTGGAGCAAAGATTGAAATTGAATGCACGGCAAGGTTAGGCTAGATTGGAAATTGAATATGAAAAATAGTATTTCTAGAAAAAGTTTTTTAAAACATAGCGCGAAGTTATTTGGCGGAGTTTTGATAGCTCCATATGCGAGCTTGCCAGCATTCAGCATAAATAGTGATCGCGAGCTGATTCGTATGATGTTCAATGAAAATCCTTACGGACCCTCAATGATTGCACAGCGCGCAATGAAAAAGGCTTTTTCTGAATCAAATTTATATACGATGCGTAAAGCAAAAGTTGAATTCATTAATCTTATTGCTAGCTTAAATGAAATTAACACCGATCAAGTTTCAATAGGTTTTGGTTCCAGAGAGATTTTAAACAAAGCAGCCTTAATGAATGGCCTTGATAATGGGGAGATGATTTCCCCTCAGCTAACATTTGAAGCAATTAATGAATATGCAAAAAACGCGATGAATACAAAAGTCGTACGAGCAAAAATGGATAATGATATGCATATTGATCTTAATAGAATGGCTAGCAGTATTAATAAAAATACTAAAATGATTTATGTATGCAATCCTAATAATCCAACTGGACTAGCCTTAGATAGCAATGAGCTTGAATCGTTCTGCTTGGACGTATCAAAAAAGATTTTGGTGTTTGTAGATGAAGCATATCATGAATACGCAGTAGGAAGCGGATATAAATCGATGACACATTTAGTGAATTCCAACAATAAGATCATTATCTCTAGAACGGCATCAAAAGTACATGGGTTGGCTGGCTTGAGAGTTGGCTATGCTATTTCAAGCCCGAAGATAACCAAGCGACTTAACTCTTATTTAAATGGCTCTTTGAATGTCGTTGGCTTGAGAGCAGCAATTGCTTCCTATGGCGATAAAATTTTTCAATCATTTAGTATTAAGAAAAATAATAAAGCTAGAAAAATTGTTACCGATCATTTAGATAAAAAAGGCCTCAATTATTTAAAGTCCCATACTAACTTTATTTTTCTAAAAACAGGAATGGATATAAAAAAGTTTCAACCCGCTATGGAAAAACATGGAGTAATAGTTGGAAGGCCTTTTCCACCCTATAATAATTGGTGTAGGTTGAGTATGGCCAAACCAGAAGAAATGAGATTCTTTAATCAAGGATTAGATAAGGTGTTAAATATATGAGAATAATTTTATTATCATTGATCATAGTAATGTTATTGCCATCTATGGCAGCGCAGGAAAATAATAATTATGAACAGTTACATGAATTTTTCTTTACCTGGAGAGATTTTGAAAGTCCTCCATTAAAAGATGGCGCTCCAGATTATACGAAAGCCCAGTTCAATAAACGCCTTCGTAAATTTAAAGCTTTAGAGCAGAAATTAGCTAAAATAGATACATCAGGCTGGGTAAACTCTGCCCAAGTAGATTATCGGTTAATCCGAGCAGAAATGAATGGTTATCAATTTAATCAAAGAGTTTTAAAATCATGGGAAAGAGATCCAGCTTTCTATCAAACCGTATGGATGTACCAAAGCGACGTACCCGCGCATGAAGGGCCAACCAATCATGCTCTTTTAGAGTATTGGCAATACTCTTTTCCACTCAAAGGTAGAGAGAAAGATGATTTTATAAAATATCTTCGCGTCATTCCTCCTTTTTTAAAGCAAGCCGAACTTAATCTTACTGGTAACGCTAGAGATTTATGGGTTGCTGGAATAAGAGATATTGAAGCACAAGGAAAGAATTTAAAAGCAATCGAAAAAATGCTATTAAAACATCATAACCAACAAAGAGATATTCCCTTGTTTGCTGCAATAGATAAGGCGCGTAAGGCGAATGCAAATTTTATTGAATGGCTTGAGCGTCAATCACCAAATAAAACCGGTCCATCAGGTATTGGTAAAGACAATTATAGTTGGTATCAAAAAAATGTCCACTTGGTTCCCTTGAGCTGGGAAGAAGAAGCTCAACTCTTGGAAAGAGAGCTATATCGAGCCTGGTCTTTTTTAAAATTAGAAGAGCATCGTAATCGTAATTTGCCTGAAATGAAGGCTGCAGAATCTCCTGAAGAGTTTGCAAAGCTAACCGATAGTGCAGTAAAAAAGATGATGCAATTTTTAGAGAATGAAGATATTATGTACATTAAACCAAATATGGAACAAGCCTTGCGTGAGCACATGGGTAAGTATGTCCCTAGCGAAAATAGAAATTTCTTTTCAATTGGCTTACATTATGATCCTTTACCACTTTATTCTCATTTTTATCATTGGTTTGACCTCGCTGAGATTCGAGATAATCCTCATATAAACCCTATCCGTCGCGTCGCGCCATTATATAACATGTATGATTCAAAGAATGAAGGAATTGCTACCGCAGTAGAAGAGATGTTTCTACATGCAGGTTTGTACGATGATAATCCCAGATCGCGTGAGATTGTATGGATTATGCTAGCACAAAGAGCTGCAAGAGGATTGGGCTCTCTTTATGCGCATGCAAATATGATGACAATGGCCGAGGCAAGTCAGGTTCACGTTAAATGGACTCCACGCAATTGGATGGAGCGCGAACCAGATCTACTGCGTTTCGAACAACATCTTTACCTTAGGCAACCTGGTTATGGTACATGTTATATTACTGGAAAGTATCTTATTGAAAAACTTATGACAGAATATGCTGAGAAGCTTGAAACAGAAGGTAAGGAGTTTGCATTAAAGGACTTTCTTGATCAATTCAATAATGCTGGTAGCATCCCAGTGGAACTCATTCGCTATGAAATGGTAGGTAACTAAGCATGACAATAAAATACAATATAATAGGATTTTTATATTTCTTCACTTCGTTAACTCTTTTTTCTCAGGAAAGCTATTCTGTTAATTGGAAAGTTGTTGCAGAAATTAGAGAGGAAGGATTTCAGCGCTCGGAGATAGCAAATACGCTTTCTTATATGACCGATGTATTAGGGGCGCGCCTAACAAATTCAGATGATATGCGAGAAGCGCAAAGTTGGGTAATTAAAGAGATGAAAAGAATTGGTTTAAAAAATACCAAAACAGAGTCCTTTATGGATTATGGTGTTAGTTGGGATAATGAATATTTTTCATTACACCTAATTGAACCTGACTATCAACCCATGTTAGGGTATCCAATAGCTCATACGCCTGGCATAAAAGGAAGGCAAACTCTTTCGGTTGTTCAAGTCAAAATCACTACTAAAAGTGATTATAAAAAATACAAAGGAAAGCTAAAAGGGAAGGCTGTTTTAGCGTCACCTATGCCAAAAGTAGATCAAGATCGATATAGAAATGGAACTCCACGCTATACAGATGAAAAGCTTAAAGAGATTGCTGAGAACCCTTTTCCAGATCCACCCAGAGGCCCAAGGTCTCCAGCTAATCCTGATCTCGTTTCAGCGATTGAACGCAATCAGTTTTTTAAGGATGAAGGTGTTGCAGCGATACTTGAGTCACGAAGCGGATGGATTGCGGCTGTCAGAGGCTTTGCAAGACCAGGAGCAAAAAAAGATGTGTACGAGCAAAGCGAAACCTTAAAGCACTTACCTATTGTAGCAGTTACGCCAGAGCACTACAATCGAATGTATAGAATTTCTGAAAGAGAAATTCCCATTAAAATTGAACTTGAAATACGTACAAAAGTTGGTAATAAAAGAACACAGGCAAAAAATGTCGTTGGGGAAATACCGGGGACAGATTTAAAGGATGAGATAGTTATGCTTGGCGCACATTTTGATACATGGCATGCCAGTCCAAATGC
Organism: uncultured bacterium; assembly: GCA_964386795.1. GTDB lineage: Bacteria > Fidelibacterota > Marinisomatia > Marinisomatales > TCS55 > TMED108. The sequence continues at coordinate 11,504 of CAYLUE010000030.1, read as the reverse complement.
CAGCGATAATACTTCAGGTGTCGCAGTCATGCTTGAGGCAATGCGTATTTTAAAGAAAATTGATGTAAAACCTAGACGAACCATTCGCGTCGCGCTATGGTCAGGGGAAGAGCAAGGGTTGCATGGATCAAGAGAGTATGTGCATAAACATTTTGGCAATCCAAATGATCCTAAAATTGGAAAAAAGAAAGAATACGATAAATTGTCAGCATATTACAATCAAGATTATGGTCCAGGACAGTACAGAGGAATTTTTCTCCAAGAAAATGAACACGTACGAGAGATTTTCTCCTCTTGGATGGAACCTTTTACAGATTTAGGAATGAGCACAATCGGATTTCAAAATAAATGCTGTACAGATCACGTTTCATTTGACCGCGTAGGTCTTCCAGCATTTCAGTTTTTGCAAGATCGGGTTGGCGGGACTGGTGGTCATACCAATCTTGACTTTTACGATACGATTCCACTAGAAGATATCAAAAAGAATGCAGTAATTCTTGCTTCGTTTGTATATCATACAGCCATGCTTGATGATCGTCTTCCTAGAAAAAAACCATAGATGTCTTTTTCATTCATACAAATATTTTGGATAGTTTTAATTCTGATTTCAATTGCAAGTTTAAAAAAAATATTCCGTCAAAAAGGTTGGACCTTTGGAAATTTTATTCGTGTTGAGGATGTTGATGATGAAAATGAAGTATAAACATATAAAATATTATTGTTATAATTTTATATATTAATAATGGCAATAGTCTATCACTTATTAACCATGGAGGAAAAATGAATATTAAAAATTTAATGATCTCAAGCATGCTATTTGTATCCATTTTATTTGGCCAAACAAATTCAGATGAATCCGTTGTAGGAAATCTTAGCTATTTAGAGATTCACTCTGGAAAAGAAGCATCTTTTGAAAAGGCAGTTAGTGCCCATGTAAAAAAATATCATGGAGCAGACCAATGGAGTCAATGGGGAGGAAAAGTTGTTAATGGAAAACGAGGTGGTCAATATGTAATTGGATCTAGCGGCCATACTTGGACTGATTATGCAGAACGTAAAACATCCAAAGCTCACAATGATGAATGGTCTACTATTGTTCAAAGACATGTTAAAGGAACAGGCGGTTCAACTTTCTATGTAAAGGACAATGAAGCAAGTTATAATGATCGCTATGCTCCAATGTGGGTTACAAATATCTATTACACAAAACCTGGAAAATTACAGACTATGCAATCCATATTAAGGAAGTCAGCAAAAGTTCGTGAAAAAACTAAATCTGATTTTAGTCGTGGCATTTACTATAATGTATCAGGAGGAGATCAAGATGGTTTGATTTATGAAGTGAGTAGAATGGATGATTTGAGCGATATGGAAGGAGAATACCCAAGCATTATGGATCAATGGGTAAAGGTTCATGGGCAAAAAGATTGGGATTCCATGACTGATAATTGGTGGGGAAGTTTTTCTAAATCTGAAACAGAAGTTGTTCAACGTATTCCAGGGATGAATACTCCTCAGGAATAAAAAATAATAAGGAAAAAAATGTTAAAACGAATTTCAGGGATAATTATCCCCTTAATAACCTGCGCAACACTTTTTGGGCAAGACTATGTCATGTTCCAGTCATCAATCCTTAAGCTTAGGGATGGTCAAAATGCGAAACTTCAAGCTGGAGTTAAAAAGCATAATGATAAATACCATAATGGCACAGATAGAGCCAAGGCATACCTATGGTATATAAATACAGGCCCCAACTCTGGTAATTATAGCTGGGCTACGGGTCCTATTAAATTTTCTCATATGGATCAGGCTCTTCCAGATGACCATATAAGAGATTGGGAAAAAAATGTTAGTCCTTATGCTGATGAAACTAATATTATTTTCATGATGCGAGATGAGGAAATGACATATAATCCAGAAAATGAAGTTGTAGCTGAAAATATTTTGATGAAGAGAATTCCAATTAAAAACGGTCAAGAGCATGTGGAAGCGGTTGAAGAGGCGGTTCAGAAGATTGCGAGAGTTCTTAGAAGATACAGATCAAATATTGCACGACGAGTCTATAAGGATGCCTTTCCTGATGGTCACCAAGAAATTATGCTGGTATATCCTTTTTCAAGTTGGACAGAATTTGAGGGAGGCGCCAGAGGACTACCAGAGGGTTTTAGAGATAATTATGAAAAAGTTTACGGAAAGGGAAGCTTTAAAAAAGAAGTTACAGATGTACTTTCCGCCCATACAGATGGCATAACCCACGAAGTTATGACAATGGTTAAATGACCAATTGATAGAAAGGCTGTCTTTTAAAAGACAGCCTTTCTATCATTTTAATTTTTTATATAGGATGAAATAAATATTATGATAAGAAGTTTCTTTACAACAATACTATTATCAATCTCTCTTTTCTCTCAATCAGAAGCATACGATGCGCTTAAAGTGCTTGAGCCATTTATTGGTGAATGGTACTCAAAACACAAGAGCATAGGGGTCTTTGAAGGCCTTCCAAATAATGAAGAAATAATATCTACAACCAAATATGAATGGATAACTGATAAATCTGCTGTCTTAGAAACCTGGAGGTCTACATCTGCAAAAAATGAAGAAAAAAGGGTAAATGTTGGAAGTATAGTTTATTCGTTAGATCCATCAACGAATACTATTAAAACAAAACATTTTGGATATGATGGAAAAGTTTATTGGTCAGGAAAAGGATGGATTGAATCAAAAGATAGCACTGTATACATTCATGTTGAAGAGCTAACAATTAATGGTACTAAGACAAACTATACAAATGTAAAAACATTAGCCAATGATTCTACTATCAAGAATCAGTATATAAATTTTATGCAGAATGGTAAAGCATTAAAAGATCAGCCAATGCAAACAATGAGGCGTTCTAGTAATAAGTCAGAGTAAAAACAGGCGTTATTGATTTAAATATTTTTCAAAATCCTCTTTGCTAAGAGATTTATAGTAATCCAACATTCCTTTTTCTGTCATCAATTTTTCGATATCTTTAATTTCCATCGGAACAAAATCTGATACAAGATCATAGCCTGTTTTAGTAATCACGATTAAATCTTCCAATCGTATATAGATATTTTCTTCTGGAACTCGTAATGCAGGCTCTATGGTAAATACCATTCCAGGAAGTAGCATTTTTGAATGGTCGCCAACATCATGAGTCGCCATGCCCACACCATGCCCCAAGCTACCATAGGATGACCGCTTATATCTATTGACAAAATTCTTTGCAGCTTTCCGGTGATGTGGTTGATCAAACTTTGCAGAATTAAGGATGCTTTCCATTTTTTTCGCTGCTTTTTTTCTAACATCCTTTGGCCTAACATTGGGTTTTATATATTCCAGGATAGCTTTATAGCATTGTAGATAAAAATTATACAACTGAGCTTGCTCTCTTGAGAATTTACCGTTTACAGGAATCATTCTAGTGATATCGCTCATGTAATAATGATAATCTGGTGAGTAGTCCATTAAAAACAGATCTCCATCAACCAGTTTATCCTTTTTTTCGTGGTAGTGCGGCATATACGCATTTGAGCCATTCGCGATTAAAGAATAATAGGCATCACCTTGAGCACCATTGATATGATAAATGTATTTTGCCATACCGTCAAGTTCGTATTCATACAACCCGGGTTTTGCTGATCGCATCGCTTCCATCAGTCCAAGACAGGAAAGAATAGTAGCTTTTTTTATTACTTGTATTTCAGCTTGGCTTTTAATTAGTCTTAATTCATCAAGCATTGGTGTTAAGTCTATAATTTCTGACCCCAACATCTGATCAGAAATAGTTTTAATAAACTTTTTATATCTTGGTACTGTTTGATCCCAAGGATCATTTTGTAAATCTCCTTCATATCTCAACAAAAGATCACGGCTCTCAGCGTGCCTCTCAGGAGGAGATTGGTATAAATAGACATCAGGCTTGGAGCGTATTCTCATCCTTCTCAGATGATCTCCCATTTGATTGACGTTCGTAACATAATCAACGCCATTCATTGCCTTGACAGCATCGATATCTTCAGCTGTAAGCATATCTCCTTCACTTCGCTCTCTGCGTTCATTTTTTGGAGGTAGATATAGAGTGGTCTCTCCAGTCTTTCCTTTGATAATTGCGTATGCATGCGGTGTTTCAATACCGGTTAAATAATAAAACTCATTATATTGACGGAATTTTACATATCCCGATTCAGAAGGTGCGCCTTGCAAAATAGCTACTGAATTTTCAGACATTTTTTCAGCAATTTTTTTGCGCCTTAATGTAAATTCATTGGCAGAAAAAACATTATCCGCAATTAAGATTTGAATAAAGAAAATAGATAGTAATGTTAGTTTTATTTTCATTATTTAAATGGCTCCGTTACAATATCAGGACCTGCATTCTTTTTTGATTCTTTAACAATCCTTTCAACCTCTCGCATCAAATTTGCATTTTCAAATACAACCCCATCCTTAATCGTGTGCAGTATTCCTTTCGTCCGATACATTTTCTCAGTTTCAGGATCCATATTAATAGCACCAAATGGGTATAGATATCTAAAATTTTCGGCTGGACTTCCATCAACAACTAAAATATCAGCAATATATCCTTTTTGGATCATACCTAATTTGGGCTCTAGGATAGTTTGTGCACTATTATATGTGGCACTCCTCAAGACTTCTAATGGGTGCATTCCAGACTCAAGCACCAATTGCAATTCACGAATATTTCCAAAACCTCCCGTAGACCATTGGTAGTTGTCATCTGTCCCATATGCAACTCTTCCACCTCGTTTATTAAATTCATAGATTAGATCACCCCATAGGTCATACATATAGTGCCATCTATATTCATCTAAAGAAGTCCAATTATACTGAAATGAAGCATGCGCATCAGGATCGGGTAGATGCATTTCCCACAGCGCTTGATGCGTATATTTTTCGTGCCAGGGAAGCCCGTGAGCTCTAACAATATCTCTATTAGCTTCATAGGTCGCACGATTTGGTTGCATCGTTACTCCATAATGCACTAGAGAGTCTGCAATGTCATTGAGCAGTCTATGTCTGGTTTCAGGATTCTCACCTGCCTCAATCCATACCTGTGCAGCCTCTCTAAAACGTATATTTTCATCTAGATAATTATAATCTACAGGATAATTCATCACTTGGCGATTGAGCGCTGATTCAGCATATCCATAATGATGAACAATCATAGTCACGCCCAATCTTGCAGCATCTAATGCATTTACTTGAGAGGTTGATGAAGGTTGAATATGAACAGCTGTAATTCCACCAGCTTTTTCAATCGCTTTTGCTGCAGCTCCAAACATAGTAGGATTCCAGCATAGATTATTCAAGTATACTTGTCGAACCCCGTTACGTATCATTTTCTTAGCAACTTGATCAGCATTTTTAGGATCCATCAAAAAATCTTCTTTGAATTCAGTTTTACTGCCCCATCCATATAATGGAAATAGTCGCGGAGAAATAATCTCATTATTACGTTCTGCGCTTAAAATATTTTGTACGCGTCTTTCTTCAGCAGGGCCAATAGAAGTCACCCCTGTTGCAAGTTGCATATAGAAAATATAATCAAGAGGAAGCTTTTTATTTCTTAGATGCAGATGCAGATTGAGCATTCCTGGCATTACAAAAAGATTATCACCTTCTATAACTCTGTCGCCTTTCATGCGACCTGGCTTATTTGGATCGTGACGTTGAAGCTTAGAAATAACGTTTCCCGTAACTAGTATATCATACGGGCCAGTTGCTGGACCGCCATGACCTGGAAGCACCATCGCATTGCGAATCACCAAATTTTTATATGGACCCGCTCCAAGCTCTCCAAAATCAACTTGCTTTGAAGGGTTGGGTTTAAATTCCACTTTTTCATATTGACTGAATACAATAGAAAGTGAAGTAATAATTATAAAAGCTATATCACGTAGTTTCATATTAATCTCCAAGATAAAATTAAAAATAATCTCTAATTGTGAATCCCAATGCAGTGACCCATAGAATTGTTGACATCAATGCAAAAATACTTCTGCCCAATTTAGTATTGGGCATAGTCTGAGGATACTTATTTGTTACGAACGATATAAGTATATCAATCATTGGGATAGATGCTATCATAAGTAGAAGTAAGCTTGTTTTCATTTTTTAGAATTTACATATTTTGTAATGTTAATAATTTACAATTAGTTTTCAGCGAGAAATAATGTCTTTATCATTTAAAGAGCGATTAAAGCATAACCTATATATTTTGTTTTTTGGACTAGCTAAAGTTCGTCTAATCCTGTTTTGCCGTCCAAAAATTATAGATATCACTAACAATGAGGTAATCCTTTCTATACCATTAAATAGAAAGACAAGAAACCATGTGAATTCCATGTATATTGGCGCAATGACCGTTGGTGTGGATTTAGTTACCGGTCTTACAGCTATGTTGAGTATTCGAAAATCGAAACGCAAAATCATAGTGATATTTAAAGATCTTAATGCAACATTTTTCAAGCGAGCTGAAGGAAATACCCATTTTATTTGTAGACATTTAAATGAAATAGAGCAAGCAGTTCAGGAGGTAATTCAAACAAAAAGTCGTGTAAATATTGAGGTACCGGTTATAGCCATAGTCCCAGAAAAGCTTGGAGATGAACCTATTGCAGAATTTAAGATTACGCTTTCAATGAAAGAAAAATAGTGAATCTTTCTTTTAAATCGGCTTTTTCAGCAAATCTTATTCTTATTTCTGCCGCATTCCTGTGGAGCATTGGTGGCCTATTTATTAAGCTAGTAGATTTAAGTCCAATTGCAATTACAGGAACACGAAGCATTGCTGCTACATGCGTTTTTTTAATTTATTTAAAAAAAATAAAATGGCACTGGAATCGTTATTTTATTATTGGAGTGTTTTCTTATGCGGCGATGATGTTATTGTATGTTTTTTCTATTCGACTTACCACAGCTGCCAATGCGATCTTCCTTGAGTTTACCGCCCCAATCTATGTTGTATTTCTAAGCTATTTCCTACTAAACGAACGCATCACATTATTTGATATGCTTTCAATGATAATTATTTTTTTTGGAATGGGCCTATTTTTTATTGACGACCTTACCTTTTATGGATTCTGGGGAAATATTATGGCTGCAATTGCAGGTGTATGTTTAGGAATAGTTACGGTAATTATTCGCAAAGAAAAGAAATCTGCATTTCAAATAGTATTATTTGGAAATATTCTAACATCTCTAGTATGTATTCCATTTATGTTTTCAGGTATTCAAGAAACTGTATATTTGGACTGGATTATGATTTTTGGATTAGGAATCGTCCAGCTTGGTATTCCTTATATTTTATATACATTAGCTTTGCGACATGTGCGCGCAATTGATGCCATCTTAGTTAGTATGATTGAACCGATATTAAATCCTGTTTGGGTATATCTTTTTGTTGGGGAAAAAATGGGAGATTGGGCATTTATTGGTGGTAGTATGGTTTTACTAGGATCGGTTGGCAGAACATTAATTAAACAAAAAATTGAGGGAAAAAAATGAATGGCATTGTGAAAGAATATAACAAACAAAGAGGTTTTGGTTTTATTTCAGGAGAAGATGGAGAGGACTATTTTGTTCATGCTTATGGTCTAGGGCCAAAATTAAAACACTCAGGGCTTCGTGAAGGGCAGCACGTTTTATTTGATGTCGATTTTGACATGAAAGGTGATAAAGCAATTAATGTTCGCCCTAAATAGCCTTTTTCTTGTATTATAATTCTATAAATTTTTTAATTGATGAATGACAGGCAACTGGAATTCTATGTCTAGCATTATAGGTTTTTAATTTCACATTATAACCCATTTTTTTTAGTAAATCGAAAGATGAATAGCTCTCATCAATCGATACTATTTTATCTTTATCACCATGCAGTAGTAGGATTTTCGTAGATTGACTTTCTAGGTTTTTTTCTTCGATTAGCTTTTCTTTAAATTTTATAAATCCAGCTATTGGGACTATACCACCAATCGAAAATGACATTCTTAATGCATATTCTATTGCAAGGCATGCTCCCTGAGAAAATCCAATAAAATAAATATTTTCTTTAGCGTACCCTTGATCCAGTATTTTATTAACTAAATTATCTAGCCCTGCCATAGTTTCTTTGTAATGCCACCCAGATTCCTCATTTCCACTAAACCAGGAGTTTCCATCCTGACTAACGGCTTTATAGGGTGCGCGAGGAAAAAACCACTGCGCTTTTTTTATTTTCAGCATTTTGGCAACCGGTTCAAAGACAAATTCATCACCTGTCCATCCGTGTAAAGCAATAATTGCCTTAGTTGTATTTGAATTATTGCTAAGCGTATGAGTTATTAATTGCAATTTTTCCTATTTAAAATTTGCATCAGCTGTTAGAATCCAATTGGCATTGCCTGGCGTTCTACTAGGTTCTAATCGATAGAGTTGTCCGGTAGCTGTATCTAGCATATAATGCCAATGCGTACGCTCAATTTGGAAAGACTGGAGTTGAAATCTTCCAGCTGCTTTATCTTTTCCTAATTGATCCTGGACATAATTATCCAATTGACCCATAATTGTATTTAAGCTGTCAGCCTTTTTTTGCTGGGTAGCCCCTACAAGTAGAAATAAAACTACCATCAATGATAGCCCAGTGATGATTCCACTAATATATTTTTTCATTTGATACTCCTTATTATTTATGAACCGGTTTTTCTGTTTAATTCATATTCTTCCATTTTTTTTATAAAATCCTCTTCATTTTTTGCCTGTAGAAGAGGACTGATTGAAATATTTTCTTTAAGTGAGATGCTTGCCCTTGGTCCGTAGTCATGTCCTGGATATATAATTGTTTTATCAGGAAGATTCAATACTTTATGATAGATAGATTTATACAATGCCCTGGTGTCGCTTTTATCACTTATAGTTCTCCCTGTTCTACCTACAAAAAGAGTATCACCAGTAAATAATACATCATCAAGTAGATAGCAGATAGAATCTGGATAATGACCGGGAGTATGCATGATCTCTAAATTAAGCTGACCAACAGAGATAATATCTTTATCTTTAACCGGTTTGATGTAATTGCATTTAATTTTTTCTTGCGAATCTTTATGCACTATTGTGACTAGGTTTGGAAATGCATCTACATACTCTTCAATAAATGCAGTATGATCATTATGGGTGTGAGTAATAAATAAAGTAATTAAACCTCTTCTATTTATAAATGGAGAAACATCGCCTAGCGGAACAGATGCATCTACAAGCAATTGATTGCTTGTTTGCATGCAGGTTACCAGATAGGTCAAATTCTTGTCATATCCACCTTGAAATGATCGAATAGAGTAATCTGTATAGCTCATGTTAAAAAGAATTTAAATCCCTTTTTAGAACAAATTTAAGTCTGTTATATTCAATCTAGTGATTTCACTATAATAAGGAGTTACTATGGAAACAAAACAAATAGCCGTTTATTTGATTATAGCTGGAGCTGCGATTCTAGCTTTGAAGTTTATAACCGAAATAATTAGTTTTATTCTAAGCGATTTTTTCCTTGGGCTTGGAGCGATTCTTGTCGTTGGAGGAGCCGTTATACTTGCTTTAAAATTTTTTAAAGAGAATCGAGATGATGCAGAAGATGAGCCTTTTCGAGGTATTAAGCAATGATTATTACCACAACTGAAAATGTTGCAGGTAATGAAATTGATGAACATCTGGGTACGGTAATTGGAAACACTATTCGGGCTCGGCATGTAGGAAAAGATATTCAGGCAGCCTTTCGAACCGTATTGGGTGGCGAAATCAAAGAATATACATCTATGATGGCTGAATCCAGGGAGCAGGCTTTATTAAGAATGAAGGATAGGGCTGCAGAATTAGGTGCAGATGCCATTGTTGGTGTTCGCTTTCAAACCTCAATGATACTTTCTGGAACGGCAGAGTTATTAGTCTACGGAACTGCTGTTAGATTTAAAAAATAGATAAAATTTGAAAAATAAATACCTTCATTTTACTATCTTAGCGTTTATCTTTTTCTCATGTGAAGATTCTAAGAAAGACCTTACGCCTTTAGAAGAAAATCAATTAAGGTGGCAGTCACATAATCTAAAATCCTATAGGATAAATTTAAATATAGCCTGCTATTGCATTCCTACGCCAGACATTGATATTCGTGTTGAGAATGGTAAGATTGTACTTATTGGTGCCAATGGGGATTCTTATGCAAAGCCTGATCTTGAAAATACATTTTGGCACGCAAAAACTGTTGATGATCTATTTAGTTTTATAGATGAAAAATTATCAGAAGATCCATATCGAAAAACGTTAAAATTCAATTCTAAATATGGCTATCCAGAGGAAATATTCTTCGACATTGAGGAAATGATTGCTGATGAGGAAATTGGATACGTTGTCCATTCATTTAGCCCAATTAATGAAGGCTGTATTGATTCCTCTAAGATTTCAAATAATCCATGTATTGAAGTTTATGATCCAGTCTGTGGCTGTGATGGAGCAACATACTCTAATAGTTGCAAAGCATCAGTCTCAGGTGTGAACTCATTTGTTCCAGGTATTTGTAGTAAATAAAGCTCAATCAAAAAATAAGCGGGGAATCAATAGCTCATGAAAATAAAATTCATTGTCACTATAGTTTTTGCATTAATAATTATGTCTTGCCAAGATGAAGATGGCGCAAGCAATGAAAACGATAAAAATTCTGGAGATAAATCTGGAGATTTAACGTCCGTAAGTGGGTTTTTTACGGACACGCTAACTCATGAGGGAGAGCTTAGAACGTACTTGACATACATTCCTGAGATATATACCTCTTCAAGCCTTCCAGTACCTCTTTTATTCAATTTTCATGGTGGAAGTGGATCTGCGAGCAGTCAAGTTTATACCGCAGATTTTAGACCAATAGCAGATACTGCTAATTTTATTCTAGTATACCCCCAAGGAACTTTTGGAAGTACATGGAATAGTTCATTACCTACAAATCCGCAAACTAAAATGTTTGTAGATGATTTTGGATTTGTAGATGCTATGATAAAAAGAATAAATAACGATTATAGCTATGGAGTTGATACATCTCGAGTTTATGCAACCGGTTTCTCAAATGGCGCCGATATATCTCTTGCTTTAGCATGCGTGCGTAGTGAAAAAGTTGCAGCAGTTGCATCGGTATCAGGGTTGCTTGATAGACATACTGCTCAAAATTCAAATCCGTCCAATGTTGCAATCATGAGTATTCACGGGACTAATGATTACCAGCGTCCATACGAATATGGTTTGAATGGGTATTACTTTACGATTGATGAGCTTAACGAGTACTGGTCTAATAGGAATAATTTTTCAGATCAACCTCAAGTTGAGACTTATAATGCGGGTAATTTAGCAATTGAATTAATAAGATTTGGCGATATGATTGAACATTACAAGGTTATTAGCGGTGAACATACCTGGCTGGATGTTTCTCGAAATGGTCA
>CAYLUE010000029.1:3706-19739 GCA_964386795.1 uncultured bacterium | reverse complement strand
TAAATCAAATTTCCATTCATCCTACAGCTTTAGTTTCTCCTAAGGCCAATATTGGTCAGAATGTTTCAATAGGCGCCTATTCAATTATAGAAGATAATGTAGATATAGGTGACAATTCATCAATTGGTAACCATAATACAATTTGCAATGGAACAAAACTAGGATCGGGCTGTAAGATTTATCATAATAATTCAATCGGTGAAGTTCCACAAGATCTAAAATATGATGGTGAAGAAACTAGAACATTAATAGGTGATAATGTTGTTATTAGAGAATTTGTAACAATCAACCGAGGAACTGCAGCTTACGGAAAAACAGTTGTTGGAGATAATGTCTTATTGATGGCTTGTACGCACATAGCACATGATTGCATTGTAGGTAACAATGTAATCATGGCAAATATTGCTACATTGGGAGGACATGTAGAAATTGGTGACTGGTGCAATATTGGAGGCGGGGCCATGATTCACCAATTTGTAAAGATTGGTCAACAATCTCTCATTGGGGGTGGTTTTTCAGCTAAGCAAGATGTTCCTCCCTTTATAATTGGCGCAGGTATTCCCTTGCGGTTTGTCGGAATAAATAAAATTGGACTTGAAAGAAGAGGGTTTTCTCAAGAAGAAAGAGCACTGATAAAAAAAGCATATCGTACTTACTTCAAATCAAAATTTAATAGAAGAGAAGCTATTCTAAAGATCAAGAATGAACTTTCACAAACAAAAGAAATTATTGAAATCATTGATTTTATAGAATCCAGCAATCGAGGAATTATTTAATTTAATTTTAGCGATGCGGTTTATTTTATACGCTTTATTTTGCACTTCTATTTTTTCACAATCAGTTCAATCTTCTTTCAGTAGCGATAAGAAAAGAATAGTTTTTATAGAATATGCTGGTTCCATATCAACAGTTTTTTCTCCTATCGAAATAAATCAAAATAATAATGTATTGTTAACTAGCTATCTAATAGCTGGAAATGATGATTTACCTCTTTCACCTGTTCTTGTCGGAAAAATTAAAATTTCATGGAATCTAAGTTTGACGGGAAGAACAACGGCATTTCCCAGCAGCAATAGGACTCTTCATTCTTATGGGTGGGGACTATCATTTAAACCTGGCCAACCAGAAGAAAATTCCCCGTGGAGCTTTCACTATAATTCCGGTAATTTTCGTTCATATGATATGTTATCAGCCTCCTCTGCTAGTTCAAGCATAGTGCGCAAATTTTCATTAAATAAATTAAGTTTTTTTATTGGATACACAGCAAATACAACAAAAGGAATTGATTATACTTCCAGCAAATTAATTAGCTCAAAATCTTTTGATGAAAAGCATAGCTATTTTACTTTTGGAACAATCATTAAAATTAAGGGTATAAAACTATTGCCAAGTTTTGCTTATGGTGACAATCATAAGATATTATCTATTGCTCTTCAGAATCAATTTTAAATGAAAAAAATATCTATACTAGGATCGACAGGATCAATAGGAATTAATGCCTTAAGCGTTATCGATAATCATTTAGGTGAATTTGAGGTTATTGCTTTATCAGCTAATAAAAATGGCCAACTATTGATTGAACAAGCAATAAAATATCAGCCCGAATTTGTCGCAGTAGTTGATACTGAAACTGCCATCATTGTTGAGGATCAACTAAGCTCTACAAATATAAAAGTTTTAAAAGGTAGAGATGGTTTGTTGGAGCTATCATCTTACGAAGCAGCTGATCTGATGTTAAATGCCCTAGTTGGGTCTTCAGGAATGGAGCCAACAATTAATGCTTTGAAATCAAAAGTTGATGTGGCATTAAGTAATAAAGAAAGCTTAGTAATGGCTGGAAACATAATTAATGATATAAAAAATAATTCAGGTGCTAAAATATTTCCAGTAGATAGTGAGCATTCTGCAATCTGGCAATGCCTCACAGGGGAATCAATGGAAGATGTAAATAAAATAATATTGACAGGAAGTGGTGGACCTTTTCGTACGTTAGATAGAAGTAAATTTTCTTCAATTACCCCTGAACAAGCACTTAATCATCCAAACTGGGACATGGGTAATAAAATAACAATAGATTCTGCTACAATGATGAATAAGGGACTTGAAGTCATTGAAGCATTTTGGCTTTTTGATATTTCTAAGGAAATGATAGAAATAATTATTCACCCTGAATCAATCATTCATTCAATGGTTGAGTTCAAAGATAAGTCTATAAAGGCTCAATTAGGGTTGCCAGATATGAAAATACCTATTCAGTATGCACTAACTTTTCCTAACCATCCTAAATCTAACTGGAAAGAGTTAAGCTTAACGGAAATAAAATCCCTTACTTTTGAAAAACCTGATTATAAAAAATTTCCATGTATGCGACTCGCATTTGATGTTCTAGAAAAAGAAGGATCTGCTCCAGCTGTATTGAATGTTGCAAATGAGCAAGCTGTTTATCGTTTTCTAAAAAATGAAATAAGCTTTAACGAAATTTCCCATGTAATTGAGATGGCATGTGACCAGCATAATTTTATTAATCAACCAACACTGGATGACTTACTTAGTCTTGAGATATGGTCTATAGATTTCGTAAAATCATATAGAAGTAATAATTAATTATTTAAGGTTTAACTGATGATATATTTCATAGCATTTGCATTTTTAATTAGCATTTTAGTATTTGTACATGAGCTTGGGCACTATTTAGCAGCACGATCAATTGGGGTAAAGGTTGAGCGGTTTTCTGTAGGATTCCCACCTAGGCTGGGAACATTTACTTCTATTCCTGGAGGATGGAAGGTTAATTTATTTTTCTTTAAAAAAAATAAAGATGGTAAGCTTAAATGGTTGCCAATTTTTAATACAACATTGAAACAAAAAGGCAAAAAAGGTTCAGGAACTGAATACTGCTTATCAATAATACCATTTGGTGGATATGTAAAGGTGGCTGGAATGATTGATGAGAGTATGGATTCTTCTTTTGATTATAAACCTTATGAGTTAATGAGTAAGCCTCGATGGAAGCAGATTTGGTTTATGAGTGCCGGCGTATTAATGAATACCATAATGGCATTTGCTATTTATACTGGACTCGCAATGAATAATGGCGTTGTTCCTGTTTCAAATCTTCCAATAATTGGTGAGGTGGTAGCTGGGGCACCAGCAGAAAATAATGATATGAGATCAGGGGATATTATTAAATCAATTAATGGAAAAAATATTTCATCTTGGGAAAATTTAGTCTCTGAAGTATATCCGCGCCCAAATCAAAATATCCAATTAGACTACATAAGAGATGGTAGAGCTAAGTCCATTAACTTAAAAACATCATATCAAATGAACTTTAAAGGAGATACCCTAGGAGTAATTGGGATTCGCCAAGAATACAGACCTTCAACATTTTCTGAAAGTATTTCTATAGGAAGCTATAGAACGATGCAAGGGTTTGGGATGATAATATACAGTATTCAAATGCTTACATCTGGGAAAGCAAAATTTGATCAGCTTGGCGGACCAATAATGATTGGGCAATTAGCGGGAGAAGCTTTTGAGATGGGTTTCACTTATTATTTTGGGTTAATGGCTTTGATCAGTTGTAATCTTGCATTTTTAAATATTCTTCCAATACCCGGATTAGATGGGGGTCATATTTTTATCACACTTATTGAAGGTACAATCAGACGCCCCCTTTCGCTAAAGACTCGAATGCTTATTCAACAGATAGGAACCGTTTTGCTCCTTATGTTGATGATTTCAGTAATGATAAATGATATAGGAAGATTGTTTGGCTAATTAACTTCTTTTAATAATAAGCTCATAGAGCCATATTTAATTTTTATTTGTATTTTAACGGGCAGCTTTTTTTCAGATTCACTAATCCATATTCTCATATCCCCTTGATTTTTAAAAAGCTCCTTTCCTTTTTTAAATGGCCTGATAACCTTGCATGAAAAACTACCTAAAGCTGAATCCACCATTTCGGTTCCTGCCAGTTTTAAATTATAATTAATAACTTTTTTGCCTTCATAAGAATAGAATGACATTATTTTTTGTGGTAATAATTCAAAAGTTCTCAAAAAATAGAACATCGAATATGGACCACGTGCTTTAAAATCAATATCTATCTTTTTATTTTTGGTTTTAGCAATGTTTTCAACATAATCAAATAATACATCAATTTTTTCAGTATAGTTACCTTGATTAATATTTTTCTTTAATCTATGTGTATAGAATTCATTTTTATCTATCCAAACATCTATTCTATCTTTGATGGGAAATAATATTTGAGCAAAACCTTTCGTTGTAGTTGTAAATGTTATCTGATAGGTTTCATACCCATTCACCACTTCTACTCCAGCTACAAAAAGTTCAGCTTCACCAACCCCTACGCCATTCCACTCAGCGGAATATTTTAATAATTCACCAACCTTAAATGGCGGTTCATTTGCATAGATAAAAAGGTGCAATAATATAATAGGTATGATTTTCTTCATGATCGAATTATTTCAAATTTTGAATTATTAAATTTATAGATTGTAGAACCTGAGGAGGCAGGAAGTATTCCTGCATCAATAATTAAATCAATTTTACTACCAAATTGATCTATAATCAATTCAGGATCATTTAATGGAGAATCCCCAGTTTTATTTACCGAAGTCGTTGTAATAGGAAACCCAAGGTTATTACAAAGCTCTATTGGAAATCGATATTTTGGCATTCTGATGCCCAAGGTTTGATTGGCTCCTAGTATAGACGCATGCACAATGTTATCTTTTACTGGTAGTATTACTGTATTTGATTCTGTTAGAATCTTATTTGCCATTAATAAATCATGTGATGAAATATTGGTCCAATTTGTAATTACATCAATTGACCAACCTATAACGCTTATAGGGGTTTTACGATTTTTTATTTGATTTATTTTATTTATTGCTGATTCATTTTTAGAATCCACGCCAAGTCCATATAAAGTATCAGTAGGGTATACTATAAGTCCCCCGGATTTAATTATTTTTGATGCTCTATGAATAGCATCTTTATCATCTATTGAAATACTCTCCATAAAATTTAATTAATTGTTGATTTCCATTTTCTATGAAACCAAAAGTAATGATCTGGAAATTCAGAAATTTTGTCTTCAAGCATTTTTGTGTAAGATTGAGTTATCGATTCAATCGAAGGTTCATTCTCTAAAGTTAATTCACTAAATGATAGAGACATCGAACCATCTATATTTTTTGTTGCAACAGAAAATATTAGAGCTGCCCCAGTTTTCAAATGAAATATAGCCGCACCTTTAGGGACTGATGTTTTATGATTGAAAAAATCAACAATAACACCTCGATGCTTTGCATCTTGATCACTAGCTAAGATTAGAATTTTATTTTCCTTTAATATTTTATATGCTTGATCTAAAGATGACTTTCTATAGATATGACGCATACCATATGATTCTCTTGTTTCTTTAAAAAATAAATCAGATCCTTTATTTGATTGCCTTTGAATTATTCCCCATAGTGGATATTTATTTTTTCCAAACCAAGCTGCCCATTTTTCCCATAAGCCAAAATGGCCCGTAATTAAAATAATACCTTTATTCTTTTTGAGAGCCTCATCAATAATTTTTTTATTTTCTATTTTGAAGGTAGTTGTTTGAACGGTAGTTGAAATGGATAAAAAATCTATGAAATTTTCCACAACAGTTTTATAGGAGCCTTTTAGAACTTGCTCTATCCATTGATGATTTTTATTGGGAAAGGCCAGCTTAATATTTTTATATGCCTCATTTTTTCTTATAGGTATATATTTATATGCAAACCCAGCGAGCCAATTTGTATATCTCACCCTATTTTTATTAGATACCTGCTTTAAATACCTTGATAGATAATGAAGAAAATAATATGTGAATTTCTCTCTAATATTCATTCGGTTTAATCATTCAAATAAGCTGATAAGTGGATTATTAATTTTATAAATCGCAATCTTAAGCTAAGGTATTAAATAGCTCATCGATTTGATTTTCTAATTCAAGCTCACTTCCATCATTATGAACTACATAATCAGCAATATTTGTTTTGTCCTCTTCTGACCATTGAAATTCAATACGCTTCAATATTTCTTCTCTTGAAAGTGTTTGTCTATTAAGCGCTCTTTCCATTCTATGCTTCATTTGCGCAGTAACGACAATAACGTAATCAAGATGTGCATCATAGCCTGATTCATAGATTAATGCTGCATCAACAATAAAAAGATCGTGTTTTCCACTATCAAACACTTGTTGAAAGCATTTGTCAATCTCATTATGTATATAAGGATGAACAACATAATTCAACCGTTGCTGATGGTCTTTATCTTGAAATGCAACTCGTGCCAACTTTTTTTTATCTATTTTTCCCGAGCCGTCCATTATATCTGTACCAAACTCTTTTATCAGTTCATCCTTAACCTCTGTATTATTATCGATAAGACTTTTTGCGGTTAAGTCTGCATCCAATACATAAGCACCCATTGACTGAAAAAATTGACTTGCCGTGCTCTTTCCGCTACCAATTCCTCCCGTAAGGCCAACTTTAAGCATGGTTATTTAATACCGTTAGTATTCGATTTTTTATTTCAACAATACTACCAATTCCATCTACTTCAATTAGTACATTATTATTAGAATAATAATGTACGAGAGGAGCTGTTTGTTCCCAATATACCTCTTGTCTTTGTTTGATAACTTCTGGCGTATCATCAGTCCGACCTGAATCCTGTCCTCTTTTAATTAATCTTTCGACTAATTCATTTTCATCTGCAGTTAGACTGATAACAGCATCAAGATTATGAAACTTATTATTCATTATATCATTGAGACCTTCCGCTTGAGGTATTGTCCTTGGAAACCCATCCAATAGATATCCGCCTTGTGCATCTTCTTTGCTAAGTCTAGCATTTATAATATCTAATAATACATCATCCGGAACCAGTGAGCCTTGGTCAATATATGATTTTGCAGTTTTTCCAATCTCACTTGATATTTTGATTTCTGATCTTAGGATATCACCAGTTGATAAATGGATGATTCCATAGTGGTCACATATATGACTTGCCTGTGTCCCTTTTCCTACTCCTGGTGGTCCTAAAAAAATTAAATTCATTTTTATGCCAACATTTCTATTAAATCAATATTCCTGCTAAAGTTGCTGTCAACCATGATGCTAGCGCCCCTCCAATCATTGCTTTAAATACCAACTGAGCTATATCTTTTCTTCGATTGGGAGCAATTCCTCCAATTCCACCTAGCTGTATACCAATTGAGCCAAAATTAGCAAAACCACAAAGTGCATAGCTAGTAATAATTGCAGCCCTCTCAGAAATTTGGTTATTAACAATTAATGTTCTTAGATCCGCAAAGGCAACAAATTCAGTAAAAACAATTTTCTTTCCCATTAATGAGCCCACAATGCTTGATTCGCTCCAAGGAATCCCCATTGTCCATGCTAAGGGTTTAAAAATAATTCCTAAAACAGATTCAATTGACACGCCTACCATTCCTAAAAAATAATTTAACAATGCTATGATTGAAATAAATGATATTAGCATTGCCCCAACATTAACAGCCAACTTTAGACCAATTATTGTTCCATTTCCCAATGCGTCCATAGCATTAACGCTTGGATTTTCAGAATCAAGCTTAGCCTCATTCGAGCTTGTTTTATTAGTTTCTGGGTAAATTATTTTTGCGATGACCAATGCTGCTGGAGCGGACATTACAGATGCAGACATTAGATGCCCAGCTATCCCAGGGATATTATCAAGCCATTTAGCATAAATTGCTAAAACACCACCCGCAGCTGTTGCAAAGCCGCCAACCATAACCGCTACTAATTCTGATTTTGTCATTTTATTGACGTATGGCCTAATCATTAATGGTGCCTCAGTTTGACCAACAAATATATTTGCACTAACGCTTAAGGTTTCAGGCCCGCTCGTATGCATGGTTTTTTGCATTAAACGCGATATATGCTTGATTACAAATTGAATAATTTTATAATGGTAAAGGATAGATATGAGAGCGGAAAAAAATATGATTGTTGGAAGCAATCTAAATGCTATACTCTCAAAAGCGGGGTGAAATCCCACATTATCTACTTGCGAAGAAAAAACAAATTCACTCCCTTTGTCAGCAAAGCTAATTAGTTTTGAAATAATTTTATCAACATAGGAAAAAATGGGTCGTCCAATTGGTGTTTTTAATATCAAGATTGCAAAAATAATCTGCAATCCCAATCCCCAGAAAACAGTTCTATAATTTATTTCTTTTCTATTTTCAGATATAGCGTATGCTATGGCTAATAAAACGACTATTCCTATAATGCCTATCAATTGATTCATAAACTAAATTTAATTCAAAATTTTATTAATTTCATTTTTGATTAATAGAAATGACCCGTGGTCATTTTGTGTGTTATCTAGTATTATATCTGCACTATTTTTTGATGGGTAAATAAATTGATCATACATAGGGCGAACAGTATTTGCATATTGTTTCATTATCGATTCAACCGTTCTTCCGCGTTCTTTTGTATCTCGTTTAATTCGATAAGATAATCTTAGATCATCAGGTACATCCAAAAAAATTTTTATATCCATAATGTCATTTAATTGAGATTGAGTGAATAAAAGTGTACCATCAAGTACAATAACTAGGCTCGGTTTGATAGTTATCATATCATTAGAGCGCAAATGTCTAGAAAGATCATAAATTGGCATATCTATCTTTTTCCCAACAATAAGGTCTTTAATGTGTAATAAAAATAGATCAAAATCTATTGCATTGGGGTGATCAAAATTTTGTTTACAGCGCTCATTAAATGACATATGACTAAGGTCTTTATAGTACGAATCTTGATTAATTATTGTTATTCGTTTTTCTCCGAATTCTTTTTTTAATTTTTCTGCGAACATTGTTTTCCCAGATCCGCTACCGCCTGATATTCCCACTATTTTAGGGGATTGATTCATCAAGATTAGTCTGCCGCCTTGAATGCGCTAAACCAATCTAGGGCTTGGGCATATGATGTAAAAACTGAACCAGAATGACTACCCCCTTCAATTGTAAT
This sequence comes from uncultured bacterium, assembly GCA_964386795.1. Classification (GTDB taxonomy): domain Bacteria; phylum Fidelibacterota; class Marinisomatia; order Marinisomatales; family TCS55; genus TMED108. The sequence continues at coordinate 10,647 of CAYLUE010000029.1, read as the reverse complement.
CAGTTCAATATCAGCTCCATTACTTTTGAGATTATTATATGCAATAACAGAATTATTATAATTGACTTCGTCATCATTATTGCCGTGAAATAGCCTAATAGGTGCTTTGGGACTCCAACTTACAAGGCTATTATTTTTAAAACTGTTTTTTAATTCTAACTCACCTTCACCTAAAAATTCAGTTAAGAATTTTTCTGTAAATAGACTTTTAATGGTATTCGTTAAATAGGCATTTGCTTCCCCAATGCTTTTTGACCCATCCATTAATTCAGGAATACGGTCAGCATAAGGATTTTGAAAAAGATCACTAGCGGGTCTATTAAGTTTTTCTATTGTATTATATGACATATACGTAAATGAGATATATCCCGGTTGAGGATAAGTATCAATAGATAGAATCCTTTTACTTGAATAAGACATATCATAGGGACCTGCCATAGGGGCTGATGCCGTTACCTGAAACTCATCTGCATATTTCTCTTCAATTAATTTATGTGTCGCCATTGCCACGTATCCACCTTCAGAATATCCAGCTATAAATAATTGACCATTATCATTTATACCTTCATTACATATGAAATTCTTCACCGCACGTATTTTATCTACGACACCTTCCGCTACAAATTTATGAACATAGGGATGGACGACATCAGCCGATACGCCAAGCCCTAACAAGTCCGGAGACGAACCAATGTAACCAACAGATGCCATAAATAATGCATCGAAACCTCTTAAGGGAATTATAGATGCGACATTGCTCCTTTTTGATTCCGTACCATGTTGCCCCGAATAAATAGGAAAATCAAACTTCTCTTCAATATCAGGAATATATATAGCGCCTGAAGCTTGACGCACAATTCCGTCCCAGTCTACAGTTTCATATACTATACTATAAACCTTTACATCGTTTTGAGGATCTAGTCCTATATCAATATTATTGTCGATTAAAAAATTTGAAAGGTATGCTGAATCAATAGTTCCCAATGGCAGAACGGACAGTACTTTTCCTCTACCATTTGGATTGACTTGACAGTTTTCATTTGATTGTTCCTCGCAAGCAATCAAAAGTAAGGCAAAAGTAATGAGTAATAATTTTTTTTTCACATCAACCTTTATACTACTCAAAACGAATATGTTTAAATGCTTGATTAAGCATAATTCCAGTAATAAAACCTCCTATATGTGCAAACCATGCCACGCCTCCTGTGGTATCAAATCCTAAGCTGCCCAGTCCATTAGTTAATTGGTTGAAAAACCAAAAACCCAATACAAACATTGCGGGAACCCTAAAAGTTGTAAAGAATATTATGATGAATGCAAAAACATGTACGCGGGCATGAGGGAATCTAATCATATACATTCCAAGCACTCCAGCAATCGCACCAGAGGCCCCAACCATAGGGATCGTTGAATTTGGATTTATTAATAATTGTGATATTGTTGCAGCTAATCCGCAAAGAATATAAAAAACAGCATACTTAACATGACCAAGCACTCCTTCTACATTATCACCAAATACCCATAAAAACCACATATTACCCATGATATGAGATAGTCCGCCATGAAGAAACATTGATGTAAATATAGTGATAAGTGAAAAATCTGCTGGAATAAAACCAAAGTTGTAAATAAATGATTTTTCTGCTAGCGGATCATTGAGCCCCAGGTTTAGCTGCATAAGAAATACTAAAACATTGATACCAATAATACAGTACGTTACATAGGGAACTAAAATTCTGGGATTGTCATCTTTATAGGGGAATAACATTAATAGACTTCAAATTGTATATTTTTTTCAAGTATGTTTCCTGCTTGATCAGATGCTGTAAATGATATGGTGTGTTTTCCAATTGATAATGGTTCGTTCAAATCATAAGAAAGAATTTTTAGTTTAGGTTGAAATGCATAATATATTTCTTTACCATCTAAAAGCACTTCAAATGAATTAGGGGTTGGATCAAAACCGGAAAGTTTATCTTCAATATTTATCTTGAATTGATTTAATTCAAGTGATGCATATTTTCCCCCATTTCCCGGATGAGATCTAATCATTCTTGGAGGCGTTTTATCTTCAATAACAGTAATTGCATCCAGATGTTTTACCTCACCAATCAACACTCGGCGCTCCGCATTATTTTGTGTTTTGATAAATGTCCAACCCTCTTTTTTATCATAATAATATAGATGCTTTTTTCTATTATCTAATTTTCTCGGGTAGCGCATTGCAATATTAATAGGTTCAACGAGTGGCCGCTGAAATGGTTGTAATTGATATACTCTGGTTAAAAGGTTTCCCCCATTTATTGTTGGATATTTATGTACTGGCTCCACCCAGCTCAAAGTATGATCTGTAAACGAACCTTTTTTTGTCCGTATTGAGCACGATCCATCTTTAGAAATGATAGTCATTGATGAATCTGGATAAATCACCGTGAATGGAAATTTAAATTGTATTTGTCTTTCAATTGATCCACCAATAATTGCCTCAACTTGATCAATTTGTTCAAATTCTTTTGGTAATAAAGGTTCGCTAAGATACACGGAAGGTTGTATTTGATTAACTGGAATTGTGATATACTGAAATTCACCCTTTAATCGTATAGACAATTTTTCATTGATTACTTTTTCTGGTTGGATCTGAAGATATACACCAGCATCTGAATGTGATATATCTAGATCAAAACTTAAACTAAGATGATCACCAGCGATATTTTTATCTGCCCAATGGGCAGGAAGTGACACAGTTCCAATATCATTTTGAGCGATAAATTGTAAGGCTTTGCGCGTAATTTTCTTTTTAGAGACGGTGATAATTAATCCGCTTTCTACCTTCTCTTTTGAAAGAATATCAACTTCTTCATCGGCATACCCAAATGGAGTAAACGAATATATAATTGCAGATTTTATTGGTATCGCAATACTCTTTGGTTGTAACAAAAATGTTGCAATATCATTTGTTTCGCCAAGTTTGGTTGCAGCAATTTCAAAAGGGTTCATAAAAAAAAGTGTGCCGTGAACTATACGGATATTCTCTTGTGCATCGTAGATAAGCAACTTTATTTCATGATAGCCTTTGTTTAATTCGAGAGTACCATCTCCATCAGTAGAATGAACTGGTATTAGCGGGTCATTATAGTTTTGATATAATTTTATAAAATCACCCAAGTTCAGGCGACTATTTCTATAGTCATTGATATAATTTGCAGTAGATTGCCAATTATAGTTTAGTTTTTCAAACTGCATAGAATGAAAAAGCTTATTGTTCAAATAAATTTCTATCTTATGCGGTTGGTATTTATTTTTTGCACCCTCCCTCTTATCATGTGCTTTAACAGATAACCCAATTTTACCATACACGTTGATGGTATCAGCAAAATGATATTCTCCTTTTTTATCTCTAAATACCGGAAAATTCTGAGGCAATTGATTTCCATTTATCCAGCTATCTTTATTCAATGGAGTTAGGCCTATCTCCTCAACGATGGGAGCTAATCTATCTGGCTGATCAAGTCCGTTAGTTAATGGATTTAACACCATTCCTTTTTCGTCGCGCAGTTCAAAATGTAGATGCGGACCAAACGAAAATCCCGTATTGCCTGAATAGGCAATAATATCATTTTTTAAGAATGAAAACTCATTGGGATTAAGATATACATTCGTTAAGTACGATTGAGATTTCCCCTGTTCTTCTATCAATCTTTCCTCGAGCTTAGGTGCAAACTTACTTAAATGAGCATATACTGCTGTTTTACCATCTTCTAAGGTGAGGTATAGCGCCCTGCCAAACCCTGAATAATTAGTAACAATTCTTGAAATATATCCATTCGAAACTGCATAGACCGGATGGCCTTCTGTTCCTTTGGTTTTCATATCCAGGCCTAGATGATAGCCTGTTGTTCTAAATTCTCCAAAATTTGAAGATAGATGTTTCCCTGTATTTGTTGGCCAAATGTATTCTTGACTAAACAATGGGAAAAATAAAAGTAATAAGGTAACTTTTTTCATAATTGCTGCGTTCTGAAGAACTATTCAATTTATTTCAAATAACTGGTTTAAAGATAGCGGATTGATAAAAAATAAATTCTCATTTTTTGTGATATGTTTCATATAATTTTATTTGAGCCCGAGATACCACCTAACGCTGGAAATATTATCCGTTTATCGGTAAATACAGGGTGCCAGCTCCATTTTATTGAACCCCTAGGATTTTCCTTGGATGAGAAAGGTTTTAAACGCGCAGGCATGGACTATATGAAACGAACTAATATAAATATTTGGAACTCCCTTGATTCATGCATAGATAATATAGAAGTAAATAATTATTATTCTATCAGCACGAAGGGTAAAACAAAATATACCAAAGTTAATTTTATGAAAAATGATGCTTTTATTTTTGGCCCTGAGAGTAGAGGGTTACCAAAAAAGATCAGGGAGTCATTTAATTCAATCTATATCCCTATGAAAAGTGAAGGGAGAAGCTTAAATCTTGCAAATGCCGTTTCAATTATTGTTTACGAAGCCTGGAAAGGCCTTAATTTTAAATAGATTAATTATTTTTATTCGGAAAGTTCCTTTAGTAGCTCAATAGTAAATATTCCGGTATTGTGACTATCGCTCCAAAATGGTCTGATTCCATAATAACCAACTGGTTGTAAACCACTTAAAATATAGCTTTGCTCAGTTAATTGTTGAGGTTGGCTTTTATAAATATTTCCTAATGCATCTGTTTCACCTGCACAGGAAGCACAGGGGCACCTATCTCTTAATAGTTTTAACGATACTACAGATTCAGAACCATCGGAAAATGATACGAGCAACATATCATTAATTACCTCATGTTCTTTTATTGATAAATTGTTTGACATTGTAAGTTGAAATTTGAAAACTTTAAGTGATATGAGTAAATCTTTTTATCCATTTAAAATCAATCAATACATTATTATTGCTATCTTTATTGCAATCTCTTTATTTGAGACTACAAATGCGCAAAGAAAACGAGCTAGAGATGTAGGTGTGGAGATAGGATTGTTTAAGACGGGGAAATGGAATGCGATTACAGATATTAAAGGAGTTGAAGTTGGTCATGAGACTATTATAAGAGGTGATAATATTCGTACTGGCGTTACAATAATCAAACCCCATGCGGGAGATTTATTTAACGAAAAAGTAATGGCTGCTGTCCATGTCATTAACGGATTTGGAAAAGCAATTGGATTTACACAAGTTAACGAGCTTGGTACTATTGAGACTCCTATCGCGCTTACCAATACCTTAAATGTTTTTCTAGTGGGAGATGCGATTGTTGAATATATGATTTCAAATAACCCTAAGATTAGATCTGTTAATCCTGTTGTGGGAGAAACCAATGATAGCAGGCTTAATGACATTCAAGGTAGGCATGTAAAAAAACAACACGTATTTGCTGCGATTAATAAAGCAAACACAGGTCCAGTCAAGGAAGGGTCTGTTGGGGCAGGAACAGGGACACGCGCATTAGGGTTTAAAGGGGGGATTGGTACCTCATCACGTATATTACCTCAAGATTTAGGAGGATACAGTGTTGGAGTGCTTGTACAGTCAAATTTTGGAAGTTCATTAGTAATAAATGGTGCACCAGTAGGAAGAGAATTACATAAATCTGCTTTTTCATCAACAATTCCATATGATAATGATGAAGGGTCTTGCATGATTGTTATAGCTACCGATGCTCCCCTTTCTAATCGCAATTTAAAGCGGATTGCAAAACGCGCTGTAATAGGCATGGGAAAAGTTGGAGGTTTGGCTTCTAATGGAAGCGGTGATTATGTTATAGCATTTTCGACATATAGTGCAGTTTCTAGACAAAATATGACTACTACAAGAACAGAAATCAATAATAATGCAATGAATAGCCTATTTATGGCTACAGTTGAAGCTACAGAAGAAGCAATTTTAAATTCCTTATTTATGGCAGAAACTGTATCTAGTAAATACGGTACAGCGAATGAGCTACCTATAGAGGAAACATTAGAAATTCTAAACAAATACAATACTCTTAATTGGAATAAAAAATTATACCCATGGAAAAAGTAGCAGTTAACGATTTTGTAAGACGACAAATAAAGGGATCAGGTAAAACTTATTCTGAATCACTATCATTTGATGAAATAGCAATGGATGCTGAACATCAAATGGCAATAGATGAATTCGAAGAAGGATATAGAGATGGGGTACGTATAGTAACTGCTAGCAAAAAGAACATCAAGAAATTTTATAGTCCGTATGTAAAAATTGATAGCAATACACAATTAATTTCGCAGGTAGTTAAGCGCCAGGATAATGAAGAATCCTATATTCAAACTAGAGCCAAATCAGGTGAGCCATTAGCAGCTGGAAAGGTAGAATATATTATTTATCGTAAGGATGTGTTGGCTGAAAACAATGAAAATTCGACACAATCAGAATGGGAGTTGATTAGTATACATGCTATACCCAATGGGATTGATAAAATGCCAATGGGTCCAGTAACGATGATGCGTAATCAGTTAAACTTAGAGGGTGGAACTAAGGCACAGTACACTAGTGAAGAGTGGGCGGAGTCAATCAAATTTTGGAGTAAATACGCAGCACTAGATGAATAATTGCTAATAATATTGCATAATTATCACCGTATATATATATTCAATATAATATTAATGGTGATATCATATGAATAAGAAAAAAAACAAAGGAAGACCAAAAATTAATTGGGATTTACTTAGTTATGATGACTTTGATTTAGATCGTTTAGATAAAGTAAAAAAGAAGCAATTAAATAAAATAGAAACGTTACAAAGGAAACTAGATAAAATTGATGGATTGATTAATAAACTACAGAATCAGCAAGAAAAATATCAATTAAGCAAATTACCAATCGAATCCACATTAGAAAACCATTCCATTGAATTAAACAAAATATTACT
>CAYLUE010000029.1:0-3606 GCA_964386795.1 uncultured bacterium | reverse complement strand
TATATTTTATTATTTAACAAAAAATCCATAAATACCCTATTTCTATATAAAATTAGACAACGATCACTTTATATACATATTATTTTTAATGTACGTAATTATATAATATTATTAACGTTAAAATAGATTTACTTCAAATGCAGCCACTTGCGGTCCTACATGACTATAAAATACCTACTGATGGGTGATCTGTGTTATATATAATCCGGGTAATCCTTAATTTTGTGCTATTACTATATAATTAGTTAATTCTTTGCAATAATATAACAATCTACTAAAAATCATACTTTTTGATGAAAATTGTAAAAACTTTTCTATTATATATATTCAATCAAATAAAATATCAAATAGATACTATATAATATTTTCCATATAATAAGAAATACCCTCTATAAATAATAATTAACATTTTAAACATTTATACAATTATTACTTATAAAATTACGAATCAGACTAATATATAAAATCACCATATAATAGTATTACTTAATAAATAAATGGTGATAAAAAAACTCTAATTTTAGAATTTTCATGCTATAATCTGAACAAATCACTGTTTTTAGATTAATTTTTTCAATTCAGCTTTTCTATTAGTATAATTTCTTTAGGCTTAGTAATATGATAATATGAACGTTAAAAAAGAATCCTTAAGAGATAAGATTCTTGAGTATCTTTCAAATAACCCCCGTGCTGAGGTTAAAGACATTGCCTCGTACGTTAAAATATCCAAGCAGGCTCTCTATTATCATATAAAGCTTCTCTCAAAACATGAGAAGATTACTATTGTTGATACTCATTTCATTAATGGTATAGAAAAGAAGTTTTATTCTCTTAACATAGCTAGAGAAACTAATAAGAGCTCCAAAGCAGTTTTAACTGAAGAAGAAATTCCTAATTCTAATATTGTTAATGATAAAAAGTCTTCCCCTTCACATACCAATGAACCCATACGCAACGAAACTCAACTTTCTTTAGATAGTAGCACTATAGGTTCAACTTATGAACTAGATGCTTCTATTAAGCCTCTAAAGGACCCTGATTCAGCTTTATTTAATAAAAGTCGATCAAAGGGTAATATTCAATCAAATGACGCAGTTAAGACTCGTGCAATTACAAAAAAAGAACATACTGATCTCCCTGTGCATGCAAAAATATCATTACTTGATAGAATATTTACTATAATTAACAATATTAAGAATCTAGGACTCTTTAACTTAGATACGTACGATACGTACAACAGTGCAACACTGTTTATTACCTCTTCAAATAAGAAAATAACGTTCAATAATAGACAGCGATCAGATTTTAATGTGTATATAGCAGAAGAAAATGACCCTATCCCTGAGCAAATTAAACAAAATGGACGATTATTAGTAGTTGAAGAGAATTTTGTGGACAATCATGAGAGAATAATCGTGCCGCTAAAAAAAGAGAAAGATCAGGAAGCGTTCTTAAAGCGCTACATATTAAAAAAATATAATATCCCAGAGGATGAATTATTATATACCTATGAAAAATTTAAAGCAAACGAAAAGGATATGTATGAGTTAAATACATTATTCACGCGATCAAAATATCTGAGATCTTCGATTGAAGCCTCTAAAGTGTTTAAAGCAAAGAACAGGTTATTTATTTCAATAGCAGGTATATTTACATATTATAATTTTCAATTAGGACGAGCTAAAAGGAATGATATTAATCTATATCTCTATATGGGCGTAAAAGGTTGTGAGCTTACCTGGATAAAAGGAAGACGAATTCTTTATAATCGGACAATATTAATATCAAATCAAGCTATTTCTGAAGCATCATACTTAAGCGAAGCTATTCCAAGTATCGTCAGAACAATTAAAGTATCACTTGAAGCACTTAAAAAGGATGGACTGGTAGAAAAGGAACCTGATAATATTTACGTTTCAGGCCCAAATTCAACCAAATCTATAGAAGATTATTTTCAAGAAAACTATAAAGTAGTGGTTGAAAATATTAACGTTAAAACTAATAAAGGATTCAACCAGGCCCAGTTTAAAGATTTAAATAATTATTATGATACGTCGATGATATTAGAAAGTTCATTTAGTAGGTGGGGGAGGTTTAGGTATGTATACGACCACAAAAACAAATTAGATCTTCGGAAAACAGCAATGTTTAATGTTATTAATCTAGTTATGGGCATATCAGCAGCAATGCTAATATTATTAAATATCCAATTATTTGAACAAAAAGTAGTACAAAATTATGAGGAAATAACAGCAAGGCTCTCAGCGGAGATGCGATTAGAATTGATTAATAATACTGAGGGGGTTATTAGTAATCGGTATCAGCTTAATAAGATAGATAACACACTAGGAAATATAAAAGCAGCAAAACATAATTCTATCGAGCTAATAAAGCTTTTAAACTCATCGATATTTAAAAAAGTTGATATTAGTTCAATGGAAATTAATGCAACAGACCCAGACATATACGATAATAAGCATTTAATAGTAAAAATTAGTGGTGGAGTCATAAACAGAAGACCAGAAGCTATTTTAGAGGTTACCAATATTCAACAGTCATTAAAAAAAATCGAATATGTTGATAATTCAGTGGTTGAGTATAAATCATACCAGGGAAACACACTACCAATAACGATAACATTTACAATATGATAAAGAAAAAAAATACAAAAGCAGTCGCCATGATAATATTAATCGTATTCAATGTATCGATGATAGCATTTACACTTTACAATTTGGTATCGATCAATAGCGGTAAGAAATCAACACTTTTATATCAATCTGCAGATGAGAGGAATAAGAATTATTATAGTCAACTATCAAAGATTCTTGATTCATTAAATAAAAATGAATTACAGAATCTTGAAATTCTAACAGACTATTACGTATATGATTCCTCGATTGAGGCTATTTCAAATCGAGAACTATTTAAAAAGAAAGGGGTAACGCTCCCTCAATATACGATTTCAAAGGAATTAACAAATTTTACCGAGGCATCAGTAGGAAAAATAGGATTTTTACAACTAGGCTATGCTCTCAATAACAGAACCTTTTCTGATATGATGATTGTTCTGCAGACAATCAATAAGAATCAACGCTTTGATTATATCAATCAATTGAATGTATCCAAGGTCAAAGGATCAAATGGAAGACTAAATATGAATTTTACCTACACAAATCTTGGTTTGGTGCTTGATTAAAATGCAGAAACGCGAAAAAATACTTATGGGGGTACTGGGAGTTATTCTAATCATATTCTTATTCCAACAAACGGCAACTTTGTTTAACACTGACCAACAAAATACAATTAAGCAATATGATTCATCTGATTTGCAAAAATTTTTAGCTCAACCACAACTAGAAATCACAGAGAAATTGAAACTTAAGGGCAGCGTAAAATCTAATTTTTTCTATCGACTTAATAAACAATCAGCACCGAAACCAATTCTCAATGAGATTATACTAGGACCAGACGGCTATGCTGCAATGATCAGTGGGAGCTTTGTACTTGAGGGGGACAAAATATATGGATTTGTTGTGAATAAAATTGAAGAAAAACGAGTTCTTTTACGCAAGAATAATCAGACAAGAATTTTGAAAAGGAAAT
>CAYLUE010000028.1:0-20735 GCA_964386795.1 uncultured bacterium | reverse complement strand
GTTGCTCCATTATTGATTTTAGGCTATGCTATTGGAAGGGTTGGATGTTTATTGGTTGGCGATGATTATGGACTTCCTACTGACCTCCCATGGGGCATGGAATTTCCTAATGGCATACCGCCATCAACATATCAAATTTTTCAAAGCCGGTATCCTTGGGTTGATTTATCGGGCTTTTCACCGGGAGTGCTTAAAGTTCATCCAACCCAAATTTATGAAACATTAATTGGCTCTGGGATCTTTTACTATCTTTATCAAAAAAGACAATCAGTGAAAGTGGTAGGGAGCCTATTTTTTACGTATTTGACTCTAGCAGGTGCTGAGCGGTTTATGATTGAATTCCTTCGAATTAATCAAAAATATTTTCTTGGACTTTCTGGTGCTCAGCTTATTTCTGTAACTATGCTATCAATAGGTTTGTGGTTTTTATATCATCCAGTAGGTCAAATAGAAGGACATGCTACTAAAGAAAAATAAAAACAATGTTCTTGTACTATTTTCTTTTTTTCAAATAAGCTTTGCACAAAGCTACCCTCCAACTTTGCAAATTAATGTTGATGAATTAAATATATCATCAACATTAATTCCAGAGGTGATTGCTTCATCGAATGGTCAACTAATTTTACTTGATAAACAGAATCATCGCTTAGGTCGGATGATTGATGATAGTTTGCATCTGGTAGGTGGATTTGGTAGTTCAAAATATGGCCTATTTGACCCGGTAGATATTATTGCCGATCAATTAGACATATTTATCCTTGATCAATCAACAGGAAGAATAACGAGGCTTGATTCTAGGTTGAATTTTATTCAATTTTTTGATCTTAATTTTGATGAGTCAAGATATCCTACGGTATTTAGTATTGATTCAAGGCGCAATATTTATTTCTATTCACCCGATGAGGATATCGTTTATAAAACCCAATCACTTACTAGTAAGATCAATAAATTTGTTGATTTAAATTTGGATATCAACACTTCAGCCTGCCTAAATGATATATCTATTAATCAAAATGATCAAATTGGAATCATTTTTAATTGCAACAATGAATTATTTATTTATAACCGCGCTGGAAGACTGCAAAGAAAATTTAAGATAAATATTAAAAACCCCTTAAAAGCTATTACGATCAATAACAAATGGTCCACCATCAATACAAAAGGGCAAATACAATTTTTTGATAGCTCAGTCATTAATCTTGAAATTAGCGAAAACACTGTCATTGATGTTTATATGGACCACAATCAACTCTATGTTTTAACAAAAACAGAAATTTATATCTTTGATACATACAGTTTTTCAAAATAAGCGATTTCTTACTCTCTCATTGATGATGACCTTTGTCTTTTCTCAAGAAACATCGATAAAAGATTCATTGCGCTTGTTTCAGGTTGGCCCACTTATTAATACCCTGCCATCGTTGGATAGTTTACACTTTACAAGAAAGGATACTGGTAAAACTGATAACAATAATATAAAGAGGCCAATAAACGAGTTTCCAATGAATGCATCAGGATTTTTTTTCCGTGGTATCAATTTAGGAGGAAATGGTAATAGCTCTTTAAATGGGGGGTTAAAACTTCAAATTGCTGGCAAAATTTCTGATAAGACATCTATCTCAGGAGTCATTACCGATGAGTCCATACCAATTCAACCTGACGGCTCTACAGCCGACCTAGATGAGTTAGATAAAGTGTATATAAAAGTAACCAACCCGAATTTTTTAATCACAGCAGGAGATATTGAGATCAATGAGAGCAGTAATGAAATTAACAGGTATGATAGAAAAATAATTGGACTAGAAAATGATATTCAGCTTAATAGGGGCAACATTACATCGATTATCGGCCAAAGCAAGGGCACCTACCATAGGCTTGAAATCAAGGGACAGGATGGAAATCAAGGTCCATATTATCTTACCACTCTAGATGGTATAAGCAATGTGGTCATTGCTTCTGGGTCAGAACGAGTATGGCTTAATGGAAAGCTTCTTAATAGGGGTGATGATTTAGATTACATCATTGATTATTCTAAAGGTGAAATTCATTTTATGCCCAAAAATCTGATTTACTTTGATTCCGATATTGATATTGAATATCAGTATAGGCAATCAAGTTTCAATACAAGCTACCTTGAAACTGGGATGGATGGATTTTTATCATCCAATTCAGATTTTCAAATTAAGTATGTTAGAGAAAATGAAAATATTAATAGCGCATTTTTAACAGAAAATCAAAAAAATCAATTCAAACAATTTGACCAATTAACACTTGAGGGAGTGTATCAAGATTCCTTGGGGGATTATATTTTAATCGATAACATTTTTAAGTATTCCCCTGATATCAATATTCAATTTCAAAGGTATTCAGTAGTTTTTAGCCGAGATCAGGATGGGAGCTATATTCGTAAGGTTTCTGATAAAAATAGAATTTATTATGAATACAGTTTAGATGATGGAACAAACGAGCAAAGATATTCTCCAGGACAAAATATAAATGCCCCAAAAGGACAAAATCTTTTGCAATTTAATTCTAGCGCCAACTATAAAGAGAACTCTTCATTTTTTGTTGAATCAGCATTTTCTTTAAATAATAATAATATTTATCGACAAACAAATAATAGTGTAAGCGGGTCTGCTATTCGATTAGGATTTGATCAAAAGGAGATTAGGCTTGGAAAGCTAGATATGGCATTTAATTTTGAACACCGGATGAATTCAAAGGATTTTCATTCACTAGGAAGAGATCGAGCTGTAGATTTCAATGAGTCTTGGGATTTAGATCCTACGATGAAAAAAAAAGATTTATCAATTAGTAGGTTTGGAACAACAATCATTTCAGACAAAACTGAGGTAGGAATTAGCTTATTTGAAATGGATAATTCAGATGGTAATCGGTCTCGAGAAGAAATTAAAATAAACCATCATTCTAATTTGATTAAAAGCGGCAATATGAGATTTAATAGAATCAGATCTAGTCAAAATTTTGATCAAATCAATTCAAAATTAGTTTTTTTTAAAGGCCCTATCAATCCGTTCATTGATATAAAGCATGAGCTTAGGCAGCGGGGTTATAAGTTTAATGATCTTTTGATTGGGCTAGATATTTCAAAGGGCATAAGGTCGCTTTCATTTGGAATCGGTGATCGCAAAGATTGGAATATGGATAATAAAACCTCAAGTATGCAGCTCTCCAAAGAATCTCAATTCTTCCAGTTTGACTACAGCTCATTCAATCCAAAAGGTTGGAAACAGGAATTAATGTATAGATCTAGAAATCAGTTAAATAAACTGACGAATAGCAAACTATCATTTGGATCTGCTAGAGCTGTAATAAATTATCGAAACAAACAATCGCCACTTCGTTTAGATATGGTATTGAATACGCAAAGTTCAATAAATGAATTTCGTTCTGTTGTATATGATTCTGTAGGTATTGGTAGGGGAAGTTTTAGGTATGACCCTTTACTCAATGAATATATAAGAGATGAGAACGGAGCATTTATTGCTAATACGATTTTACTTGGCAATTTTCAAAGTGGTACTAATATTAATTCAATTGCTCGACTATCAGTTGATTTTTCAAAATGGAGGTTTGAAAAGCTAAAAATATTTAAATATAGATTTTCTATTAACTCTAATTATCATGGACCTCAAAAAAATATTACCGAAACTTTGAATAGCCATACTGCACAATTGCTCATGTTTCAGCATAGGAATGAGTTGATATATCAAAAAGATAAAAAATCAATTCGACATCGATTTCGAGTTCAATCAAATATTAATTATAATGGAATGGATATAAGGGGATGGATAGATAAAAGGTCAAATATTTATGGAATAGATAGTCAAATTCCGTTAAAAGACAATTATTACCTTACTTATGATTTGGATATGCATTCCAATTCTACATCAACAAATAATCAACTGCAGGTTTCAAGAACAGTCAAAGGTTCTTATCATGAACTTGGAGTAAAAAAGTCTTTTCCAAAAAATATTCAATATGAAATCAAATCTGTTTATTACTTAGATAATACTATTTCTACTCTTTTTGATAGGGATGTAGATGCATTTGGTTTAAAAGCTAATTTTATTAAGTTTTTTGATAAAAATGGCAGAGTGGATTGCAAGATAGATTATTTTGATGCGAATGGATTTACTGGGATGCCGTCAGAAGCCCTAAAAGGCATTTCTAGCAATAAAACGTTGCGTGCGACTATATCATCATCGCTGATGATTGATCAGTCGATATCGGTAAATTCCTCTATTATTTACATCAATGATGAGCGTTACGATAGTTTTTTTCAAATTACAGGAGAGTTGCGTGCGCATTTTTAGTGTAATAATCATATTATTTTATTATAATTCTATCTTATCTCAAACTACTGACCGAGAAGCCTTTGATCAGCTTGAACGCAGTGGAAGATGGGGAGATTATTATATTATTGAGCCAAATAATCAGTTTCAATTGATCAAAAAGGATATTAAGGTTGATTCAGTTCATTTTATAGGTGATAAAGCAATCAGTCAATTGGTTTTAAGTAAACTGTTTAACAAATTACTTAACTCACCATCAAGAGATATTGCGCTTTCAAGATTCCAAGCAATCCAAGATGCACATGTATTTTTATCGAATAATACTTCTATGTCGTTTGCACAGTATAACAAAGAAAATATCGCAGCTTTAATTGATATTAGAACTGATTTTAAAAGTCATATAGGAGGTATTTTAGGATCAAGTAAAGATCGGAACGGAGACTGGAAGCTAAACGGTGAACTGGATTTTAATTTAGAAAATATATTTAAGAATAGTTCTTCATTCAGATTGTTTTGGCAACAACCGACACCTTTTTTTCGCTTACTTTCTTTTGAAGTAAATAGTCCACTTATCATGGGTTTGCCTTTTGGTACCAATATCAACTTTGATCAAGAGTTTTCAGATGAGAATTACCTATTAGAAACACTTTCAGCATATTTTACTGCGATTGGTCCATATGGAAGATGGAAAATTGGAAGCAAATATGAAAAAACTAATGATTTCCAATTTTCACAGCACACAAAATCACGCTTGGTTGCATTTGCTGTGGAGGGAGATAGAAGAAATGCCCGATGGCTACCTTATTCTGGTAGCTATTGGGGTACGAGTATTGATATTGGAAAATATACTGATAATGCAGGTAGTGCTATAGAATTGAATTCACAAGCTCATTTTGGCATATATAAGGCTATTTCATCAAGCATCTTTTCTTTTAAGATCCAAGGATTCTTAAATCATATTGATAACAGGGAACTTATTAGCGCAAAACAAGTCAAATTTGGTGGATCAAATACATTGAGAGGATATAATGAAAATCAATTTTCCGCTGATTGGATTACTCTGCAAACATTCGAATGGATTTCAGGTAATTTAGATCAATCCCAATTTTTTGTATTTATTGACAACGCCATTGTAGATAAATTAGATATAAAACCTAGTTCTGGGTTCGGCTTACGGGTTTTTGACGGTACATTCTACTATGATGTTTCAGTAGGTTTTCCTATTGGTGGATTAAAAGATGGAAAGATTCATTTAAAGTTTAATACTCGTTTATAATTAAGAGTAATTTTCAATCTATTATAAACAAGATAGCAAAATGTTTAGACACTTTATTCTACTATTAATATTTTTATTTTCTGCTTGCCAGGATACTAAGCCGCGTGCTCAGGGTGGTAGCAATGAAATTATTGTTATTAGCTCTAAAGGCGATAAAAGTGCAATAGAGTCAATATTGTCTACAATATTGAGCGACACACTGTTTACTCCACAGCCAGAGCCGTATTTTAAAATCATTTGGGTAGAGCCAGAACGCTTCAGGGATGTAAAGAATTATGTAAATGTCATTATTGGGGCGATTGGCAATTATCCTTCAAACAATGGATCCAAATTGATTAAAAATATATTATCTGACAGTCAATATAATTCAACAATGTCTGGGGACAATCACCTTATTTTATCTAAAGATATATATGCACGTGACCAAAATTTCTTGATAATCAATGGACCTTCTTATGAAAAAATATACAATCTTTCTGAAGAGCAGGGTCCCTGGTTAAAAAAACAGTTTGATGAATTATTCATCAAAAGGCAAAGTGCATATCTATTTGACGAGTCCACACTCCAAAAAGAATTACAGGATAAGCTAATTAATAACTATGGATGGAACATTAAAATACCATGGGGGTATACAGTTATCAGAGACAGCGCAGAGCAACAGCTCTTTTGGATTGGTAGGGATCTCCCATTTAGATGGCTTGCTGTTCAGTGGAAGCAAGGATTATTATTTTCAGACTCGACTTCTGTAGCAAGTTATGCAAAAGTTTTTCCAGAAAAATATTTCGAACATATCCGATATTCTGACTATAGGTTTAAAGCTGAACCTTCATCTTTTGGTGATTTTGGATCATGGAAAATTACCGGTTTATGGGAAAGCATTGAAGATGCGCAAGGTGGCCCATTTATTTCCCATCTTTTTTATGATCCAAACAGCGATAGAACATTTTTTATCCATTCGATGATATTTCATCCCGGAAGAGATAAATATCTACTGCTTAGACAGGTTGATATTGTGGCAAACACCTTTAAGACAAAAGAGTTTTCATCCAAATGAAAACAATATTAGTAACAGGTGCATATGGTCAATTAGGAATAGTATGTACAGAATACTTAAAGAAATACTTTAAATTATATAGCACTGGTCGAAGCGCTAAAGATGAGAGATATCAGCTCGATATTTCAAATAAGCAATCTACCAGAAACGCTTTGGCAAGATTTCAACCAGATATAATATTAAATTTAGCCGCCATGACTGATGTTGATAGCTGTGAAAATGAACCCAAAATAGCTGAGAAATATAATGCGGATGGATTAAAAAATCTTTGCGATGGTTTCGATGGTCATATTATTCAAATTTCTACCGATTATGTATTTGATGGAAAAAATGGGCCTTATGCTGAAAATGATTCAACCAATCCTATCTCTGTATATGGTCGTACAAAATTATTGGCGGAAGAATTCCTGATGAATACCAAGCTTAATTATACAATTATTCGTACAAATGTTCTTTATGGTGATGATAAAAATACCAAAGCAAGCTTTCTTAAATGGGTTATCAATTCACTTGAGAATTTAAGAAGTATAAGAGTAGTTAAAGATCAGTGGAATAATCCCACGTCTACCCATTCTCTAGCTAGTTTTATATTAAATATTGCCTCCTCTAATACTTATGGTCTGTATCATTATGCTGATCAAGGTCTTATGAGTCGTTTCGAATTTGCACAATTGATTGCAAAAATTTTTGAATTGGACCAATCACTGATTCAACCGATTTTATCATCTGAATTAAACCAATTAGCCCCACGTCCAATGTTGAGTGGATTAAAAACTCAAAAAATTGAAGAACAGCTTGGAATAAAACCGCCTTCAGTTGAAACTTGTCTTGAAGAATTTCGTAAGATGTTGAACCCATGAAGACGATTATAATATCACCAACCTACAATGAAAGCAAAAACGTCTCAACTTTAGTTAGAACTGTTTTTGATAGAAACCCAGGTATTCATTTACTTATTGTTGATGATAGCTCCCCTGATGGGACGGGACAAATTGTACGTGATTTGCAAAAAATCCACCCAGACCTTCACTTAGTAACAAGAAAAGTTAAAAATGGATTAGGAAAGGCATATTTGTTTGGATTTGAATGGGCTTTAAAGCGCAAATACGATACAATTATTCAAATGGATGCAGATATGTCGCATCACCCTAAGGAAATACCCGCAATGATTGAATTATTAAAAAATAATGATTTAGTAATAGGTAGTAGATATGTTAATGGAATTAGCGTTGTTAATTGGCCACTAAAAAGACTATTCTTAAGCTATGGGGCAAGCGTCTATTCTAGGATTGTAACAGGTATGCCGGTCAAGGATGCAACTGGCGGGTATAAAGCTTGGAAAGCTAGTACATTAAAATCACTCAACTTAAAAGATGTTCGCTCTTCAGGGTATTCATTTCAAATAGAAATGAATTTTCGTGCATGGCACAAAGGTTATAAATTAGCAGAACACCCAATTATTTTTATAGATAGAACTATTGGTGAATCTAAGATGAGTAAAGCAATAATGTTTGAAGCTGTTTGGATGGTTTGGAGATTCAGGATCTGGAAAATATTTCGCAGGAATAAATAATAAATACAATAATAAAAAGATTTAGATTCACTATCAATTTATTAGAAAAAAATGCCAAATTATTATCTAGACTTTGAACAGCCTTTAAAAGAAATAGATCAAAAAATACTTGAGCTTGAATCGGAGCCTAATTCTAAAAGCTCGTCAGGCGAGCTTTCTAGTTTAATTTCTGAAAGAAAAACATGTTTAGAGGAAATTTTTTCTAATTTAACGCGCTGGCAAAAAGTACAGCTAGCGAGACACCCGCAGCGCCCATTATCGATGGATTATATTAAGTCTCTTTCTCCTGATTTTGTAGAACTCCATGGTGACCGATATTTTGGAGATGATTCAGCGGTTGTCTGTGGTTTGGGGTCAATTGAAGATACTAAAGTCGTTTATATTGGCCAGCAAAAAGGAAAAAATACTAAAGAAAATATTTCCCGAAACTTTGGCATGATGCGACCTGAAGGGTATCGAAAAGCACTTCGAGTTATGAAATTAGCTGAAAAATTTAATCTCCCAATTATTTCATTGATCGATACCCCAGGCGCTTATCCGGGTATTGGCGCCGAAGAAAGAGGTCAGGGAGAGGCAATTGCTCGAAATTTATTCGAAATGTCTCGCTTAAAAACACCTATCGTTACAGTCGTGATTGGTGAGGGTGCTAGTGGAGGTGCTCTTGGTATTGGTATTTGCGATAGAATGTTAATGATGGAAAATACATGGTATTCAGTAATCAGCCCTGAAGGATGTGCATCTATATTATGGCGTGATGCAGCAAAAGCACCTGAAGCTGCTGATGCTATGAAGGTTACCCCTGAAGATCTTTTAGAAATGGGGATTTGTGATGAAATAATAAAAGAGCCTATTGGTGGAGCTCATCGAGAGCTTGACCAAGCTGTTTTATTGATAAAATCTTCAATATTAAATGAAATAGATACACTCCGATCGGTTGATCCAACCACTTTTTTAGATCAACGCATCAAGCGTTATGAGAAAATGGGAAAAATATCAGAAGGAAAATGATATCTCATATTTTTCATGTTAAAGTTTATTATAAAGATATAGATCAAATGGGTATTGTCTACTATTCAAGATATTTTGAATTTTTTGAATTAGCTAGAACGGAATTGCTTGATAGTATTGGTTTTGCTGTAAAAGATATTGAAAAAGATGGTTTTTTCCTGCCTGTTGTCTCAGCGTCTTGCGACTATAAGAAAAGCGCTCGCTTTGAAGATAAGCTATTGATTGAATCACGTATTGCTCAGATGCCCTCTGCGCGACTTCAAATAGATTATAACGTTTTAAATGAAAATGATCATTCGATAGTTGCAATCGGTAAAACAGTTCATGGGTTTATAGATAAAAATGGTAAGCCTAAAAAACCTCCTAAATCTTTATTGCAAAAAATTGAATCGTTATTACACTGAAGAAAAATAAAGGATATTGCTATGGCTGGTCATAGTAAATGGGCAAATATTAAACACAAGAAGGCTGCTCAGGATGCTAAAAGAGGAAAGGTGTTTACTAAAATAATCAAGGAATTAATGGTTGCTGCTAAGAATGGAGGTAGCGACCCAGAATCAAATCCTCGATTACGTCAAGCCATATCAACCGCAAAAGCAGCTAATATGCCAAACGATACAATCATACGAAATATTCAAAAAGGCGCTGGTGAGCTTGAAGGAGTTAACTACGAAGAGCTTTCTTACGAGGGCTATGGACCGGAAGGTGTAGCGATTATAATGGAAGTAATGACAGATAATAAAAATCGGACTGTTGCTGAAATAAGGCATTTAATGAGCAAATATGGGGGTAATCTTGGTGAAAATGGATCAGTATCTTGGATGTTTGAAAAATTAGGTCAAATAATCATCGAATCTAATTCAGTTGATGAAGAAAAGTTATTTAACGATGCACTTGATTCAGGAGCTGAGGATTTTACTAGAGATGAATCAGATTTTTTAATTACTTCCAAGCCACCACTAACCGCTGATATAGCGGAAAAACTTGAGCATAAAGGCTATAATATACTGTCTTCAAAAATTGAAATGGTTCCAAAAAATATTGTAGATATAAATGATTCAGAATCTTCAAAATTAATAACTTTGATGGAGCAGCTTGAAGAGCATGATGATGTTCAAAATATCGCATCAAATTTTCAAATAAATTTTTCTAACACTAAACAATAATCTCTTGATTAGCATTCAAAGAGTAATTAGTGTCGATCCAGGACTCAATAATACTGGATTTGGAATCCTTGACTACAAAGGTAGTCAGATTAAGGTTGTTGCCTATGGATTAGTTACTCCACCAACTAAGGAGTCTATTCCAAATAGACTTGAGTATTTAAATAGTCATATGAATGATTTAATTGATAAATTCAACCCACAATCCATGGCAATCGAAGATTCATTTTATAGTCAAAACGTTAAATCTGCCATCCTTTTGGGGCAAGCTAGAGGTGTTTTATTGCTTTCAGCTGCATCGAAAGGGATACCTTCCATGGTTTATGCACCAAAAAAAGTAAAGCAGTCTGTTACTGGCAGTGGGTCGGCTACTAAAAAACAAGTAAAATATATGGTTGAAAAAATTCTTAATATCGATAAAACAATAAAATCTCTCGACATTACTGATGCTCTTGCAATAGGCCTGTGCCATATTAATCAAAATAAATATTTATGAGCTTGATTGAGTCAATTTCAGGAAAATTAACGGCAAAAAGCCCCACAGGCGCACAGGTGCAAATCAGCGGGATTGTTTACAACCTAAATATATCTATTTCCACCTATGAAAAATTGCCAAAAATCAATGAAAGCGTAACGCTATTAACGCATCTTCATGTTAAGGAAGACCTATTGAATTTATATGGTTTTATAAAACATTCAGAAAGATCGCTCTTTTTAAATTTGAATACAATAAGCGGTATTGGTCCGAGATCGGCTATGAATATATTATCTGGAACTACCCCAAATGAGTTTAAACAAAAAATTATAGAAAGCGATGTTAAGTCACTTACAATAATTCCAGGGATTGGTGCAAAAACAGCAAAGCGAATTATTATAGAGCTTAAAGAAAAATTTTCTATAGATAATAAAAAAGATGAAACGCTTGGCTTTTCTGATGGAGCAGACACAGTTATTGTAAAAGATGCAACAAATGCCCTAAAGTCATTGGGTTATAATTCTAAACAAATTTCAAATGCTTTATCTGAATTACAAAAAGAATCAAAAATTCCTGAAAAATTGGAAGATGTGATTCGTGAAGTGTTAAAGCAGATGTCTTGATTTCAATGAAGTATGCAAATCAATTACAAAATTTAGGTACTGAAACAGCGTTTGCTGTATCTGCGCAAGCTAAGGAATGGGCAGATAAAGGTAATAAAGTATATCCTTTTCATTTGGGAGATATTAATCTCCCAACTCCTGAAAATATTGTACAGGCAACAATTAAGAGTATTAATGACGGCTTAACAGGTTATTGCCCTTCAGAAGGTATTTTACCTTTAAGAGAAGCATTGGCTAATGACGTAGGGAATAAGAGAGGTGTGAATTATGAACCAGATAATGTAGCAATACAGCCTGGAGGTAAGCCGACAATAGGAAAATTTATTTCTTCGATTATGAATCCTGGTGATGAGATACTATATCCAAATCCTGGTTACCCAATTTATGAATCTCAGATTGAATACCAGAGAGGTAAAGCTGTTCCTTATTCTTTTGTTCAAACAGATTCTGGTTTTGATATTGATATTCAAAAGCTATCTGACTCCATTACGGATAGAACTGTTGCACTGATTTACAATAATTATCAAAATCCCATATCTGCTGAATCATCAAAAAATGAAATGGAAGCTATAGCAAAAATAGCGATTGAGCATAATCTTTGGGTGCTTTCTGATGAAGCTTACTTTGAGATTGTCTATGATGGAGATGCAAACTCAATCGTTTCTCTTCCGGGAATGAAAGAGAGAACAGTCATACTCTATACTTTTTCTAAGAAGTTCGCGATGACAGGATGGAGAGTTGGTGGGTCAATCGGCCCTAAGGAAATAATTAAAAGAATTGCCAAATTAAATGTAAACGCTGAATCATGCACCACTCATTTTATTCAAAATGCTATGGTTGAAGCTCTGAATGGTGATCAGAGTGGATCGATAAATATATTAAATACTCTTAAAGATCGTAGAGACGCTACCATTAAAGGCCTTAATGCTATTAATGGCATTAATATAACTGCACCCCGCACTACTTTTTATTTGTTTCCTAATGTAACTAAAATAATGGAAAGAAAAGGACTTCATAAAATTGAAGATTTACAAAATGGCGCTCTTAATAATGCAAATGTATCTTTTTGTACTCGCGAACATTTTGGAAGAGCTCAAGCAGATGAGACTGACTATTATATTAGACTAGCTTATTCTGGAATATCTGTCGAAGATATCAATGAGGGTTTAATCAAGCTTAAAGATTTTTTTGAATCCCAATGAAAAAGACACCTTTGTACTCTGAACATATAAAACTTGGGGCAAAGCTCGTTGATTTTGCGGGCTATGAGATGCCTGTGCAGTATGCGGGGATTGTTAATGAGCATTTAGCAGTTAGAAAGTCATGTGGAATTTTTGATGTTAGTCATATGGGAGAGTTTTTTGTTTCTGGTGAAGGGGCAATGGATTTTTTAAATCAAATTACCATCAATGATGTAACCACTTTAGATGTTTGGCAGGCTCAGTATTCTGCTATGTGCTTTGAAGATGGCGGTATTGTAGATGATGTTTTGGTTTATAGATATCCAGATTATTTTATGCTTGTTGTTAATTGTTCCAATATAGAAAAGAATTTTGATTGGATTATTACGCATAAGCCAGAAAATGTGATAGTTGCAGATGTAAGCAGTCAAATTGGACTGGTTGCTGTTCAGGGTCCTAAGTCTCGCGATATATTAAATAATTATACAGATATTGATTTAGATAAAATGGAATATTATCGTTTTTCTATTGCCAATATTAATGGATACCCCGCAACTATATCTAGGACTGGATACACAGGTGAGCTTGGATTTGAAATTTACGCAGATAATATCTCTACTGAAAAAATATGGAAGTTGTTGTTTTCTGATTCAAAAGATAAAATTGCTCCCGCTGGACTTGGCTGTAGAGATACTCTCAGGATGGAAATGAAATATGTACTTTATGGCAATGATATCGATCAAAGCATTAACCCGATTGAGTCTGGGTTGGGATGGATTACAAAAATGAATAAAAAAGATTTTATTGGAAAAAAAGCGTTAAATCAAATCAATATAAATCCAGCTCGCGCGCTTGTTGCTATTGAAATGATTGATAGAGGGATTCCTCGCAAAGGATATCCAATCATAAAAGATTCACTAGATGTTGGTTATATAACAAGCGGTACGCAGTCACCTTCGCTTCAAAAAGGCATTGGTCTGGCATTTATTGATACTAACTATTCTAATATAGGTAGCGAACTATTCATTGAAGTAAGGAGTAAGTATTTAAAGTGTAGGGTTGTTGAAGCTCCTTTTTATAAAACTGGAACAGTGCTAGGCTAATAAGATATGAAAGAAAAACGTTTAGAAATATTAGGAATTCTTATAACAACTATCTCAGTATTGAGTCTATTAAGTTTTATTGGATATAATCCTAATGAAGATCCTGGAATTTCACCAAATGTTAAAGTTGAAAACCCAATGGGGATACTTGGAGTTTGGTTATCTTACTTTTTTATTAAACTTGGCTTTGGTTATAGCTCCTTCTTTATTCCTTTATTATCTGGTGTATGGGGTATTTGGTTTTTCATGCATAAGGACTTTGATTCTATTGGCAGGCCATCCCTATATACCCTTGGCGCGGTAATACTTGCTTCTATTAGTTTTGGTTATATTCAAATTGTCTACTATGGTTTAGATAATTTATCTTTTCCTTTAAGCGGAATGACTGGTGGATTGATAGCAATTTTATTTTATGATTTCCTTGGGAATATTGGATCGTTATTACTCATTATTGCGCTATGGTTGGTTTTAATCAGAAGCTATTTTGGTTATAGTTTTTACAAGCCAATAAAAAATCTTTATTCAAAGTTTGAAAAGAAGCGCGCTGATAAAAAACTGGTTTCAGATAACCTATTAGCGGAGCAAGAAAAAAAGGAACACACTCAAAACCTGCTTACCAAGATTGATGAGCAACAAAACAACGATTTACCTCTAGATTCACCAGATACAGATTCAAGTAAAATACCGGATGAAGTTCAAGATGAAAATCCAGAACCTGAACCTCAACCCATTGAAGATAAAGAGATAGATAATGTAGATGATATACTAGATGATAAAAATTTAGATGTTACTAAAGATGGTGGAGAGAAAATTGAAGTCGAAGAGATGATTCAAGAAGAAGAGATTGATCTAGATACCGTTGAAGAAAGAAAACTTCCCAAAAAAGAGTTTCAATTACCTTCTCCTGAGCTACTGACAAACCCTGTAAGTATTCAAGGGGGAATTACTAAAGACGAACTTGTTGAGCGTGCAAATTTTCTTCAACAATCGCTTGAGACCTTCGGCGTTATTGGAAAAGTTGTCAATGTTAGCCCTGGCCCTGTTATTACCTTGTTCGAAGTTGAACCTGCGGAAGGAGTAAGGGTTAATAAGTTTGTAGCATTATCAGATGATTTGGCTCGAGTAATGGAGGCAAGTCGAGTTCGAGTAATAGCTCCAATTCCAGGCAAATCATCGGTGGGTATAGAAATTCCTAACCGCAATCCTGATATGGTATATTTTAAATCTGTGATTAATTCAGAAAAATTTGCCAAATCAGAATCAAAATTGACGCTAGCGATAGGCAAATCTACCAATGGTGAGATTGCCACTTTAGACCTAGCTCAAATGCCACATCTTCTTATAGCTGGTACTACTGGATCTGGTAAATCAGTTTGCATGAACACCATCCTTGCAAGTGTGCTATATCAGGCTACTCCTGATGAAGTAAAATTTGTGATTGTTGATCCAAAAAAAGTTGAAATGGCGGTCTATCGCAGTCTTTCTAAATATCATTTGCTCAAAATCGAAGATATAGATGAGCCAATAATTACCACACCAGAGAATGCCGTGATTGCCCTCCGTGCTGTTGAAAAAGAGATGGGCAAAAGATATGATGTTCTTGCTGATGCTGGGGTGAGAAATATTGCAGAGTACAATCAAAAGATTCTAAATGGAAAAGATGGAAAAATTATGCCATTCATTGTGGTATTAATTGATGAATTAGCTGATCTAATGATGCTAAATGCGAAAGAAGTTGAAGCTCCAATAGCGAGACTGACCCAATTAGCTAGAGCTGTAGGTATTCATTTAGTTGTTGCTACCCAGAGACCATCAGTTGATGTGATTACCGGAGTTATAAAAGCTAATTTCCCTTCAAGAATAGCATTCCAGGTGGCTACTAAAATTGACTCCAGAACCATTATAGATAGTTCAGGTGCAGAGAAATTAATTGGAAAAGGGGATATGTTGTATTTGGGTTATGGCTCATCTGAACCCAGCAGGTTGCACAATGCCTTTTTGAGCCTAGATGAAATCCAAGCTTTGATGACGCATATTGAAGGTCAAACAGAGGCAGATGATTTAGTTTTGGAAAGTCCACGCGAAACAATGGGCGCGGGTGGACTGGTTACTGAAAATGGAAGCGGAGGATTTGATGCTCTCTTTGATGAAGCTGTTAAGTTGGTGGTAATGCATCAACAAGGATCTATTTCACTAATTCAAAGAAGATTAAAAGTTGGATATTCAAGAGCAGCAAGACTAATTGATGAGATGGAACAAGCTGGAATTGTTGGTTCATTTACCGGTAGCAAGGCACGTGAAGTGTTAGTTGATGAATCCTACTTAGATTCTATTGATTAAAGAAAGATGTTTTCGAGAATATCACTCTATTTTCTATTTTCAGTTTGTATTTCTTATGGTCAAAATGATAGGTGGTATAAAAAGTTTTTAAGCACTTTAAATAACCAGGCAGGAGTTACATTTACTGCTCAAATCATGCAAAAGGAATTTGAGCTTAGCTCTGAATCCATAGCAAAAATAGAAATTGTCAATAAGACGCATTTTATTATTGATATGAATCAAGAAACAATTTTTATTTCTGGAGATACAATTCAGACTTATAATAAGCTTTCTAATCAGCTTATTATTGATAAAATAATAAATGATGATATTGGGATTTTTTCTCTTCTTACGGGGAATATAGAAAATATTGTTTTTAATAAATCAATTATTTCGAATGAGAAAATCAAAATTATTTTTAATATCCCCGAGCTCGGGTATAATGGTCAAATCGATATCTTAAAATCAGGTGAACCTAAACGAATGAATCTCACCTATGCAAAAGATCAATATATTAATATTGTAATTAATAATTTTCAAATTGGCAATTTAACCATGTATGAAAATTTTCAACCCAATCCAAAAGAGATTATTAATCTTCATGAATAAATGGTTAAAGTTATTTATTGGTTTTTCTTTAAGTTTTGTTGGTCTGTATTTTTCATTTAGAAATATAGATTTCATACAAATTAAAAAAAGTTTTGATTCGATTGATTTGCTATATCTTTTAGCTGCAATAATTTTATTGATTTTTTATACTCTGATTAGAGCATTTAGATGGAGACTACTGCTTTTTTCTGTTAAGTCTATAAAAATAAAAGATTTATTTGCTTCAAATATGATAGGTTATTTTGGTAATTCAGTTCTCCCATTTAAAATGGGAGAAGTGTTGAGGGGGTATTCAATATCAAATACAAATAATTTAAAAACATCAACAGTTTTAGGTTCGATTGTTCTAGAGAGAGTATGTGATCTATTTGGGCTTATGGCCCTATTTTTTATGGTTAGCTTAGTCTACTCATTTCCATCTGATATTCAAATTTCATTAATATTATCTATATCTCTTATTTTGACAACTTTTCTTCTTCTTTGGATTATTTCTTTTAAAAAGAAATTAATTGTAGAAAAAATTACAGGATCCTGGATAATACGGTTCAAAAGTATTTATTCATTTATAAAAACCCTGAGATCATTTAGCAAAGGATTTACTTCATTATCTGAATATAGAAATATATACATTATAGCCTTTCATACACTTGTTACGTGGATTATTCTTTTTTTTGTTACCTATTTTACTTTGCTTTCTTTAAGTATAAATCTTTCATGGATTCAAATAAGCGTGGTTTTATTATTGACATCAATGGCAATGTCAATTCCAGCCGCACCTGGGGCAATAGGAACTCATCATTTTGCCACTTATTATGTTATGAACAGCCTTTTTATGTTTAATAGTATTGAATCTCAAACCTTTGCCATTGTTCTCCATGCTATTAGTTATGTACCTCTAGTCATAATTGGTTCTTATTATTTCTTTAAAAGTTCAATTCAAATTTTTGATGTCTTTAATAAGGAATTAATAGATGAAAAAGTTTGATACAATTTTTCTTGATCGCGATGGAACACTTAATCCAGACCCAGGATACATAAGCTCATTAAATGACTATAATTTTTATGATTTTACTTTAGAGGCACTACGTAATCTAAAAAAAATAACTCGTCAATTTTGTATCATCACTAATCAATCAGGCATTGCTAGAGGCAAAATTGATATTGATGATCTTAGCTCGATTAATGATTATATATTAAATTTCTTTTTTGAAAATAATCTTAATTTAATAAGTATTTATTACTGTACTGATCATCCTGAAGCTGCAACAAATTATAGAAAGCCTGGAATCGGAATGTTTGAACAAGCTGCAAAAGATCATAAAATAGAATTAGAAAAATCATTGATGATCGGTGATAGTGTTTGTGATATTGAAGCCGCAATAAATTGTAATATGCAAAGTATTTTAGTTTTAACTGGAAATGGAAAAAAAACAAAAACCATTTTGGAAAAAACACCAACACATATTTCAACAAATATACTAAATGCCTCCACCTTGCTACTAGAAAGCTTATGAAAATTGGCTTATTAATTGGAGGGGATTCAGCTGAGAGAGATGTATCTTTGTCTTCAGGTAAATCAATCGAGAAAGCTCTTATATCATTAGGGCACAAAGTTGTAAAATTAGATCCGATAGATGGTTTTGCTAGCATAGAAGATTCAATTCTAAATGTTGATTTAGTTTTTAATGGACTTCATGGTGGTGATGGAGAAAATGGAAAAATTGCTGCGCAATTGCAATCCCTTAACGTTATTTATACCGGTTCAAATGAGCAATCTTCAAGAATTTGTATGGATAAAAATTTATCAAAAAAGACTATCGCTGAAAATGATATCAATACACCTAAATGGATACTAAAAAATGATACTTCTTCTGATATCTTGGATGGAAATTTTGAATACCCTTTAATAGTTAAGCCTAATGATCAAGGTAGCACCATTGGTCTTTCTATCGTAAAAAGAAAAGATCAATTAAAAGACGCATTTACTAATGCGTTGCAATTTGCAGATTCTATAATTTTTGAATCATACATTGATGGGAGAGAAATTACAGTTCCTATTGTTGGTAGTAAGGCATACCCAGTTATTGAGATTATTCCTAGTCACGATTTTTATGATTATGAATGCAAATATACCAAAGGAATGTCGCAATATATATGCCCTGCTGAAATAAGCAATAAACTTTCTGAATCAATAAAAGACTTAGCATTAAAAATTCATACCATTCTTGGCTGTAGGCATTATTCAAGGGTTGATTTTCTATTAGATTCAAAGAATGAGCCATGGTTTTTAGAGTTAAATACTTTACCAGGTATGACTGAAACGAGCTTGCTTCCTAAATCTTTGAAAGCTGATGGTATAGAATTCAAAGAAATAATACAGATGATATTAAATGAAGCGCTAAGGGCTTAATAGTAATGTTAAAGTTTTACAATTCATTAACCCAAAAGAAAGAAGCCTTTAATCCAATTGAGGATGGAAAAGTGAAGCTTTATACTTGCGGTCCTACCGTTTATGATTTTTCTCATATTGGCAATTTTAGAACTTTTTTATTTGAAGACCTTTTGAAAAGAACATTGATAGCTTTTGGCTTTGATGTATATCATATTATGAATATTACTGATGTGGATGATAAGACAATAAAAAAAGCAAACAATGAAAAGAAAAGCTTAGAGCAAGTAACTCAAGAATATACTGCAGCATTTATGGAGGATATAAAATTACTAAGAATTCAAGAAGCTGATCTTTATCCAAATGCTACAGAGCATATTCAAAAAATGATTGAATTAATTAGTATTTTAATTGATAGAGACTATGCTTATTTGACCGATGAGGGATCGGTGTTTTTTAAAATTGAAAATTATTCAGATTATGGAAATCTAGTAGATATTTCACACTTCACTTATGATGAGAGACGTCAGATGTCTGATGAGTATGACTTAGACAATGTTAATGATTTTGCTCTTTGGAAATCACATAAAAAAGAAGATGGGGAGATATGTTGGAATTCGCCATGGGGAAAAGGTCGCCCTGGATGGCACATAGAGTGCTCTGCTATGTCCACTCAATACCTAGGAAATCATTTTGATATTCACTGTGGAGGGGTTGATAATAAATTTCCTCACCATGAAAATGAAATTGCACAGTCTATCTGCGCTTTAGATGAACCATTTGTCAATTATTGGTTACACTCAGAATTTTTAATGGTTGAAAATCAAAAAATGAGTAAATCGTTAAACAATTATTTTATTTTATCTGATTTATTTGATAATGACTTTACTGCAGAAGAATTTAGGTTTATTGTATTAAGCTCTCATTATCGATCTAAAGTGAATTTCAGTTTAAAAAGAAAAACTGAAGCAAGATCTGCAATTAATCGGATTGAAGAGTTGCAATCACGCTTGCTCGATATTACACAAGAAAGATCTACCAATATGCCAGAAGATGCCAAATCATTCAATTCTTGTATTGGTAATGACCTGGATACGCCAAATGCGCTCGCTACTTTTTTTAACTGGATTCGTCTTACTAATCAAAAAATAGACGAGGGTAAGTATTCAGAAAATGATGCAGCAGAAGCAAATACCTTCATTGATTATTTTGACTCAATTTTTGCAATATTATCTATTAATAGTGATATTCCTGAGGAAATTATGAGCATAGTTAGATTGCGAGAAGAATATAGAAAGAATAAGGATTGGCAAAAATCCGATTTATTACGTGATGATTTACTTGCAAAAGGTTGGCTTGTTAAAGATACTTCTGATGGTTCAAAATTGACGAAAATATAAATTTATTTTTTTTTTATTCTACATCAAATTTTATTGTCAATAAAGATATTATTAGCTAATTTTATAGGCTTTATTCGATATGCATTTAGCTCGGTACGTATTTTTTGAGCTTTTGTAGATTGATTTGCTATTTGAAGTTGTAGTTCTAATAACATATTAATTTTATGTAAAATTAGATTGATGAGAGTTAATTCCGACTTGCCGGTGTAGCTCAGTTGGTAGAGCAGCTGATTTGTAATCAGCAGG
>CAYLUE010000027.1:0-20925 GCA_964386795.1 uncultured bacterium | reverse complement strand
TCAGAATATACTGATCTGTATTGGTGAGATTATAAAGCCACTTGGAAAATTTCAACTATTATCCCTAAATATAGCCGCATCAAAAACGATGGCAGAGTTACCCAATTTTATTACTAAAGATTTCTTTTTAAAAAGAATGGTTAGCAAAATAGCAGATTCACGAGTGCTACTTTAGCCAAAGGTATTTAACTTTTAGCATTCGTATTGAACCATTGCTTGATTAAACTAAAACTTGGCTAACAGACCAACCAGATCAGCAACCCGGTTTGAATAGCCCCATTCATTATCATACCAATTTAGCGTCTTAATTAAAGTACCACCAATGACTTTGGTAAAAGGTGCATCAAAAATAGATGAATGTGGATTCCCGATAATATCCGTTGAAACAACCGGCAGTGTGGAATATTCAACCACATTACTCATGCCTTTATTTTGGGACGCAGTTAAAACAGCTTCATTGATTTCATCAACTGTCACATCTTTGCCCAATCGGAATACACTGTCCACAACAGAACCGTCCGGAACGGGCACACGCATAGCAATACCATCCAGTTTACCTTTCAATTCTGGTAATACTTTACCCACTGCTTTAGCAGCGCCAGTGGTGGTTGGAATAATATTTTCAGCTGCGGCACGGCTGCGACGCCAATCCGAGTGTGGTACATCAGCCAATCTTTGATCGTTGGTATAGGCGTGGATCGTATTAATCACTCCATACTCGATGACAAAATTGTCATTCAAGATTTTTGCCATAGGAGCCAAACAGTTGGTGGTGCAACTGGCATTAGAAATGATTTTATGATCGATAGTTAATCCATCATCATTCACACCAATCACCAAGGTATAATCAATTTCATCCTTGGATGGTACCGTGAGAATAACGCGCTTTGCACCAGCATCAATATGCTGCTGAATCTGAGATCGTTCACGGAAGATACCTGTTGCTTCGATAACCACATCTACGTTTAAATCACTCCATGGCAATTGTGAGGGATCTCTTTCGGCTACCATTTTGATATCGTTGTTTGATGTTTTCATCACATCACCATCCAGGGTAACCGTATCCTCAAAACGACCCATAACTGTGTCATATTTAAGTAGGTATGCCAAGGCATCATTCTGGGCAATATCATTGATAGCCACAACAGAAACATTCTCTCTACTATTCAAGATTCTGAATACGGAACGGCCAATACGGCCAAATCCATTAATTGCAACTTTCATATTAAGACTCACCCAAGGATGCGTAAGCATCAGCTAAATCTAAAATTCGATTTGCAAATCCCCAGCCATTATCAAACCAGGAAATTGTTTTTAACAGTTTTCCAGACGCAATCATTGTGGCTTGGCTGTCAAAAACCATGGTGTCGCCGCTGGCAATTGCATCACTGGAAACTATTGGATCTTCTGTATATCCAATAATATCCCGCAGGCCATTTTCACTGGCAGCTTTAAAGGCAGCATTGACAGCTTCAATTGAAGGCATTTCTTCCATTTCTGTTGTCAAATCGACACACGATCCATTGGCCACAGGAACATTGATGGCCATTCCTGTCAGTTTATTATTGAATTGGGGCATAAGTTGAGACACATAATCTGGTGCCCAAGTATCATTGGGGATTATATTCTGTACAGCTGAACGGCTACGCCGTAAATCCGAATTAACAGCATCAGCTAAGGGCTGATCAGAAGTGTAGGCATGGACCGTAGTCATCATTGCTTGTTTGACACCAAATGCTTCATCCAATATTTTAAGCATCAGGGCCAAAACCTGGGTCGTGGATGAGGTAGTGGAAATAATTTTATCCGTTGGTTGAATTTCCTCATCATTGATACCTTTAATGATCATACGATCAATCTTATCTGTCGGTGGTTTGGAGACCAAAATACGCTTGGCGCCTGCATCCAGATGGGGCTGAAGTTCTTCCCGCAAGCGGTAGGCACCCGTAGAATCAATAACAATATCAATGTCAAATATATCCCAGGGAACATTTCCTGGTTTTCCACCGGCCAATAAGCGTACGGAATGATTATTAAATTTTAAAGATTCTCCCTCCAAAACAATTTCATCATCCATGATCCCGTGGATCGAGTCTCGCATTAATAAATAATGCATCGCTTCAGCCTGGCCCAAATCGCTGATTGCTACAATCTCAAATTTGGGATTTTTATATGCTTGGCGAAAAATATTTCGGCCGATACGGCCGAAGCCAAATAGTCCGATTCTGATCGGATCTCTCATAGAATCACTTTTGAAAGGTAATTAAATTGAACAATTTCAAATATAATCTCCAAGCATAGCTGCACCAAAAACGCCAGCCGAATCACCCAATTTATTTTTTATTATTGGTGTCACCATACTATTACTAAAAATTGCATCAGCAACCGCATCCCTTCCTTCAGTATAAAGAATCTCTACTTTTGATAAACCACCACCTAATACGATAGCGTTTGGGTCTAAAATATCTATAACATTTGCTAAGGCTCTGCCAAAATTACTAATGAAATTATTTTTCCACTCAGGGTGAGTTAAGTATGCTTTACTATTAATGATATCAGTAACACATTGGAATTCACCAGTTAAAGTTTCCCACTCCGTTTCTAAAGCTGTTCCAGAAATGTATGATTCAGCGCAACCCTTATTCCCGCAATAGCACGATCTACCATTAGGAAATAATACATGATGACCCCATTCTCCGCTAATATGGTTAGGACCACGATGAATATTTTTATTCATAACTACACCAGCACCGCAACCGGTACCGAGGACAATACCAAATACAAGCTTATATTCTTTTGCCGAACCTAAGATTGCTTCTGCTAAGGCAAAGCAATTGGCATCGTTTTCCATGAGGATAGGCAGAGAAATAGCCGTTTCTAAATCAGATTTTAGTGGTTGATCAATTAAGCAAACTGTATTGCTATTTTTCAAAGTGCCTTTTTGAATATCGATGGCGCCTGGTGTGCAGATTCCTACAGGGGTGTCTACATTCCCGAGTTCTTTTAGTTCATTGGCCAGTTTAATGATCCGGCCTAAAATTGCATCATATCCTTCTTCTCGATTAGTAGGTACACGCTTGCGCTCAACTACTTGAAATTGTTCATTGATTAGAATTGCTTCTATTTTTGTCCCACCAAGATCAATCCCTAATTTATTTGCCATTATATATTTCTTTTATATGTAGTTAATTAAATGAATTAATATGATAATCCGTATCCAAAATCAAATAAATGATCATCTGTTTTAGAAATAGGTAGTTGATCCATCGATTTTGGCCAAGAAAAAGAGAGTTTTCCTGTTGGATTATAGTCACCAAACAATACATCAGAAATGCCGTGGCCTTCTGTCCCAGGAAGCCAGGCAGCTACAAGTGAATCCCATTCTTCTAAATGGTCCGTAATTATCATAGGTCTGCCTGAAAGAAGTATAACTACAACGGGAATATTTTGAGCTTTTAGTCTATCTATTACAGCTAAATCTTTTTTATCCAAAGATAAGTTTGCACGATCACCTTCCATTTCAGCATAAGGTTCTTCACCAATTACTACAATCGCTACATCTCCCTTTGCATTATTTCCATCTTCGGTAAACTGGACTGATGTAGTTGGATCTACTGTTGACTGAATTGCTTCTAATATTGATGTGCCTGCTGTTTTATTACCCATCTCTCCTTGCCAGCTAATTGTCCAACCACCGCACTGCATGCCAATATTATCTGCTCCACGACCAGCAACTATAATTGTTTTCCCATTTTTTGGGAGGGGTAAAAGGTTGTCTTCATTTTTTAATAAAACCATGCTTTTGCGAACTGCTTCGCGAGCAATTTCACGATGTTTTTGAGACCCTATATGAGATAATAGTTGTTGGTTGCTAAATGGTCTATCAAAAAGTCCTGCTTGTTTCTTAATTAATAGTATTCTTTTAACTGCATTGTCCACCCTAGTCATTGGAATAGAACCATCTTCTATAGACTCTTTAAATAACTTTATAAATTTTTCAAAAGATTCATTACCAAACTTTACTGCACCTGGCACCATGACCATATCGATTCCAGCATTAATTGATATAATAATATCTGATTTATAATCACCAGGAATATCTTCAATAGCAGCCCAATCAGAGACAACAAACCCTTTAAAGCCAAGTTCTTCTTTTAGTATATCGGTTAATAGATATTTGTTAGCGTGGCATCTAACATCATTCCAAGTATTATAAGCGGCCATAAAAGTAGCAACACCACTTTCAACCGCCTTTTTGAATGGTGGAAGATGTTTTTCCCTAAGTTCATTTTCTGATATAGCTAGGTTTCCTCTATCTATTTTGCCATTAAGTCCCGTACCAAATAAAGTACCACCATCACCAATAAAATGTTTTGCACATGCTAAAACACTATTAGGATTATTAATATTTGCAGATTGATAACCTAAAATTGCCGCATTGCCAAGTTCAGTAACGAGCGCTGTGTTTTCAGAAAACCCTTCATAGGTTCGACCCCATCTATAGTCATTTGGAACAGCCAGGCATGGCGCAAAGTCCCAATCTATTCCTGTAGCCGCTACTTCAAGCGCTGTGGCTCTTGCGACAGATTCAACTAGTTTTGCATCACGTGTGGCTCCCAAACCAATGTTATGGGGGAAGATAGTTGCGCCAACCACATTATTATGTCCATGAACTGCATCAATACCATATAATAAAGGGATCTTTAAACGTGAATTAAGAGCCTCACGCTGATATTGATCATACATATCAGCCCAAGCTTTAGGCTCATTAACTTTAGGTGTGCTACCACCACCACTTAGAAGTGACCCAAACCCATATTTAGATATATCAGAAATATCATTCAAGAATTGTTGGTCAACTTGAGTCATTTGTCCAATTTTTTCATCAATGGTCATTTCTTTTATTAAGGAATCAACAAATTCTGCATCATTAGAACCATTATTGCTTATTATTGATTCACATCCAAATGAATTAAATATTAATAAAAGTGATGCTATTGATATAAAATAAATCTGCTTCATATTATTTATGTGTATCCCGTTTAATTAGGTTTACGGGAATTAGTGTTTTTCGAGCAGATCGATCTAAGTTGACATCATTTTTTATCATTCTTATAAGATGATCTATTGCTTCTACAGATAATTGGTCTACATCTGTATCTATGGTGCTAAGCTTAGGATAAAATATTTTACTAAATAAAATATTATCATAGCCTATTACAGCATAATCTTTTGGCACCTTCTTCTTATTCTCAAGGGCCGCATGAATAAAACCAACAGCCATTTGATCATTACTGGCAAAAACACCAATTTGTTTTATATTTTGTTGATTAACTGAGTGAAACGCCTTTTCACCGGATTCAAAAGAGTAATCACCCTTGTAATCCCAAATAATTTCATAGCCTGCATTTTCTATTGCATCCCTAAATCCATTTCGGCGCAGGGCAGCCTCCCATTTTTCTAATGGACCACGAATTATGCCAAATTTTTTGTACCCTTCTTTAATGAAAGCTTGTGCCGCTAAAGATCCACCTTGATAAGAATCAAATGTAAATGTATCGAAAATAGGTTCAAAAGAAGGGGCAATCGATACAATAGGATAATTTCCCATCGTATCTTTGATCTTATTGTAACTATAAGGATCAAGTGTAGGGAGGAATAGGATAAAGCCATCATGGTTCTTTGAGAGAATTAATAAATCATCCTGCAATGATTTACTATGACGCACTGAATGAATAGACAGTAAGCAATGACGTTCCAGAGACATTTTATCAAAGCTTGCATAGAGATAAGCATAAAATTCTTCTGAAAAATGCTGTGTAATAAGTGCAATATCTAAAATGCGATTACCTGGATTTACAGTGCTTCGGTATTTGCTGTAACCCATTTCTCGTGCAACTCGTAAAATGTCTTTTGCGCTAACAGAATCTGCACTTATTTTATTTGAGAGCACTCGAGAGACAGTTGAAA
Organism: uncultured bacterium; assembly: GCA_964386795.1. Classification (GTDB taxonomy): domain Bacteria; phylum Fidelibacterota; class Marinisomatia; order Marinisomatales; family TCS55; genus TMED108. Next base: position 14,955 of record CAYLUE010000027.1, on the reverse strand, counting down.
TAGAGTAGCCGGTAGCATTTGAAATATCTTTTAAGCCGGTAGACATGCATGCAATATAAGCGGAAATATTTGCTTATGAAACGCAAATAAATTGCATAATGAAAGAATAATATTTGCATCGGAAGGAATCTATTAATATTATCGTCACGTTAATTATGTTAAAGATGAATCTTTATAGGAGCTTACACGATGAAAAAATCGCTAGTTAATTTTCTTACACTTATTTTTATTACTTCAATCCCTTTCTCTCAATCTATAGAAGGCACATGGAAAATGTCGCCTGTAGCAGGCGCAATGGGAGTTGGCCCAACACTAGGAGATGTTTCTTGGTGGGCAAACAGTGAAGCCGATATAACTACCCGGGCCTGTTACTTTGATGACGAATATGTTTTCAATGCAAATGGCTCATATAAAAATGTTCTGGGTTCTGAAACATGGAATGAAGCCTGGCAATCAGGAGTAGACGCAGATGGATGCGGAGCGCCAGTTGCGCCCCATGATGGTTCAAATGCGGCAACCTGGGCAGTTGATGAAACTGCAAAAACAATTACCATTGTTGGCTCAGGTGCATACTTAGGCCTGGCTAAGGCTCACAACACTGGAGAAGATGGTGCCCCAGCCAATATGACAACCGTTTACAATTATACATTATCATCTGATGGTAAAAGTATGGATGTGCATATTGAGGTGGGGACTGGTGTTTTTTGGCAATATAAATTTTCTAAAGTTTTACCTGCAGAAGTATTAGGCACATGGAGACTTGCCCCTGAAGCAGGTGCATTAGGAGTTGGTCCAGCACTAGGAGATGTTTCTTGGTGGGCCAACAGTGCAGACGACGTAGCTACCCGTGCCTGTTACTTTGATGACCGGTATGTTTTCTATGCAAATGGCTCTTATAAAAATATTTTAGGTTCTGAAACATGGCTTGAAGCCTGGCAATCAGGAGTAACCGCAGATGGATGCGGAGCGCCAGTTGCGCCCCATAATGGTGCAAATGCGGCATCCTGGACAGTTGATGAAACTGCAAAAACAATTACCATTGTTGGTTCAGGCGCATACTTAGGCCTGGCTAAAGCTCATAATACTGCAGAAGATGGCCTCCCAGTAGATAATAAAACCGTTTATAATTATACATTATCATCTGATGGTAAAAGTATGGATGTAAATATTCAGATAGGGACCGGTGGTTTTTGGCAATATAAATTTACCAAAGTCGTGCCAGAAAAAGTTGAGGGTGCATGGAGACTTGCCCCTGAAGCAGGCGCAATGGGAGTTGGCCCAGCTGTGGGAGACTATAGTTATTGGTCTAGCAGTTTACAAGACGTAACCGATAGGGCCTGTTTATATGATGACCAGTATGTTTTCAATGGCGATGGTTCATTTAAAAATATTCTCGGTTCTGAAACATGGCTGGAGACCTACAAATTAGCAACAGGAGCAGAATCTGCTTGCGGAGCACCAGTTGCGCCCCATGATGGTACAAGTGCGGCAACCTGGTCGATTGATGAAACGGCCGGAACAATTACCATTATTGGAGAAGGTGCATACTTAGGCTTGTTTAAGGTTACCAACACTGATGGAGGAGATGGTGACTACGTCCCCGCTGTAGATAATACAATAGTTTACAATTATACATTATCCGATGGTGGTAATAAGATGGATCTTATTATTGAACCAGCTGCAGGTCTTGTATGGAATTTTAAGCTTGTTAAATCTGATCCCTCAAAATTTGCGGGTTCATGGAGTATGTCGAGTGAAGCAGGCGCATTAGGAGTTGGTCCAGCACTAGGAGATGTTTCTTGGTGGGCAAACAGTGAAGCCGACGTAGCTACCCGAGCCTGTTTCTTTGACGACGAATATGTTTTCAGTGCAAATGGGTCATTTAGCAATGTTTTTGGCCCTAGTACATGGCTGGAAGCCTGGCAATCAGGAGTAACCGCAGATGGATGCGGAACGCCAGTTGCCCCTCATAATGGTTCAAGCGCGGCAACCTTTTCAGTTAATGAAACTGCCGGAACAATTACCATTGTTGGCTCAGGTGCATTTTTAGGCTTGGCTAAAGCTCACAACACTGCAGAAGATGGTGCCCCTGTAGATAATACAACCGTTTACAATTATAAGTTTTCTGCGGATGGAAATAATTTGGATGTACATGTTGAGGTGGGGACCGGTGTTTTTTGGCAATATAAATTCACCAGGAATGGAAGTCCACCACCTGTTGTGACTTCACCATTTGAAGCCACAACCTGGCTACTTCGTCCCAAAGCAGGTTCATTGGCAGTTGGTGATGGAGCAGGAGCTACATGGTGGGCAAGCAGTGGAGACGATGTAACCACCCGGGCTTGTTTATTTGATGATGAGTATATTTTCAATAAAGATGGCTCATTTAAAAATGTTCTAGGTACTGAAACATGGCTAGAAGCTTGGCAATCAGGAGTAACCGCAGATGGATGTGGAGCGCCAGTTGCGCCACATGATGGTTCCAATGCGGCAACCTGGTCAGCTGATGAAACTGCTGGAACAATTACTATTGTTGGTTCAGGCGCATATTTAGGTTTGGCAAAGGTTCACAACACTGCTGAAGATGGTGCCCCAGCAAATAATACAATAACATACAACTATACGTTGACTGCTGATACGAATAGATTAGATATAAGTATTGCAGGATTTAATGCAGATGTACCTGCCGCTTCATGGGAATATGAGTTCGTTAGAAAAGGAAGCGATTATACCGCACCAGCAAAGGCGCAAGATATTGTTGCTATTACAGGAGAATATTCCAATGCTGTGACTTGGGTTGATGTGCCTGGTGAAACAGGTGAGACATATAGTGTCTATGCCAGTCGTAAACCATTTGCTGATTCCACAGCTGCTGCCTTGGTCGGAAATGTAGATGTTGACCTTGTTGCAGCGGATCTGGCAGAAGATGTTCAATCAGCAGAACATCAACTTACAATTCCTCTATCGGATCGTTGGGCTACTTATTACTATGCAGTTGTCTGTACCGATGCTGTTGGTAATACAGGTTTAGTTTCAACTGCCCAAGGACCCGCAAACAATAAGCTCAGAGGCATTCCAGTAATTTCACTTAGTCCTCCTGCTTCTTTTGCAGCGGACGGTGATATCTCAGAGTGGGAAGCCAGTGGCATTCAACCATTTGAAATGGGTGTTTCTAAAAATTCAATGGGAACGCCAAAAGTTATTGGGACTGTTGATGATGATGCTGACGCGTCATTGAAATTATATCTGGCAGCAGATGATACTGTTCTGTATCTGGCAGCAGATATAACTGACAACGACTTTAATGTCGGAGAAGGTAATTGGTGGGAACAGGACGTCCTTGAACTCTTCATAGGCCTATTTGATAAAAGAGGCGCTAGACAGGGCGGGTTCTCGCGAGGTGCTGCACCCCATTATAAGCTTGTCTTTAAAGGTGATACAACATGGAAAGAAATGGGCACCGCTGCTGGTTTAGGTAAGTCTGGCGATGGAAATTATTATAACACCGGTGTAGTTGGTTCACCAGATGCAATCATTGAGTTTAAAATACGATTTGATGCGCTGGCAGCTATTGATGGAGATTCGGTTTTCAAACCTGTTAAAGGCATGCGCATCCCTATAGAGCCTGTATGGCACGATAATGATGGTGCCGGTTGGGAAGGCAATATTGTTATGTCGAAGACTAACAATGATAATGCCTGGCAGACACCGGCAACCTGGTCACATACCTTTATCGGGAATTACGATGGGAATATCTTATCCACTGATGATCTCGTAGCAACCACTTTCTCCCTAAAAGAGAACTATCCAAATCCGTTCAACCCCACTACTACAATTGAATATTCGATTGGTATAGCGGGGCCAACGAAATTAATGGTTTTCGATGTCCTAGGTCGTGAGGTGGTTAAACTTGTAGATGAATACCGACCAATAGGTAGTCATAAAGTGGTCTGGAGAGCATCCAATATGCCATCAGGTATTTATTTCTATCGTTTGGAGACATCAACCTTCACGCGAACACATAAGATGATTTTAATGAAATAAAATTATCAACACACAGTTGATATCAAACTTATTTGATTGGTTATTTTACTATATTAAATAAGGTAAAAACTTCCTAGCGGAAGAACGATACACTAGCGACGATAACGGTGGGGACAGGATAACATTTCTTGTCCCCACTGTTTTAAATTCCAGGCAAAAAATACAGTTTATTTATGCATATAATACCTCGTTTGCTTCTTATAATTTTTCTTAGCAATTTTCTTGTTGGCCAAACTACAGGAAAAATTACGGGTACAATTAAAGACACTGAGACTGATGAAGTATTAATCGGTGCCAATATAATATTGGAAGGTACCTATTCTGGCGCTGCAAGTGATGTGGATGGAAGCTATTATATTTTGAATGTAAAACCGGGTATTTATTCGATTATAGTTGATATGATAGGGTATAAACAAGTAAAGGTCCAGAATATCCGTGTATCTGTCAATCGGACATCAAATATAAATGTTGATCTTGTTCCAACTGTAATACAGGGCGAAACAGTTATTGTTGAAGTGGATGCTATAACAACTAGAAAAGATCAAACTTCAACTATAAAAAATATATCAACAGACCAAATTGAAAAACTACCAGTTGAAAACATTGGTGCTATTATAGGAATGCAGGCAGGTGTGGTGGAAGGTCATTTTCGTGGAGGCAGATATAATGAAGTTACCTATCTGATTGATGGTATCCAGGTGGACGAAGTATTTGGAGGTGGAAATTCTGCAGTTGAAATAGAACCAGAGGTTATTCAAGATTTAGAAGTAATCACTGGAACTTTCAATGCAGAATATGGGAAAGCAATGAGTGGTGTTGTCAATGCGGTTACAAAGGATGGTTCAAATAAATTTGAGGGATCTGTATCTACAGCTTTTGGGAGTTATTTAACAGGGAATAAGGATATTTTTCTTGGTTTAGATAATATTCAATTGGATAGAAATCAAGACTACAAATTTCAAATTAGTGGACCAATCATTAAAGATAAGGTCCATTTTTTTATTAATACTAGAATACAAGATAATAAGAACCACCTTAATGGTTTGAGGAGGTTTAATGTTACTGATTCCAGTAATTTTTATAGTATTAACCCACTAGAGTGGTATTCTGAGAATACAGGTGATTCTACTTTCATTAGCATGAATGGAAGCACTAATCGCTCTATATTAGGCAAATTATCCTTTTCTCTATTTTCAAGTATTCGTTTTTCCACTATGTACTCCATTAATCAAGATACTTGGCATGGTTATGATCATGCATTTAAATATAATCCTGATGGTATAGGAGCATCACATCGAAGAACAGATTTCATTTCATTTCATTGGAATCATTTGATATCTCAGAAGCTTTTTTATGATATTAAATTATCTTCAATGAAAAACTATGGTGGTAATTATCTCTATGAAAATTCTTTAGACACAAATTATGTCCATGATCGATATTTAGAAAATTATGGCCCTGGGTTTTTTATGGGGGGACAACAAAAAGACCACAGTAAAAGAACATCAGATATTTTAGGTGCAAAATTTGATTTAAACTGGCAGATTAATAAAAATCATAGCATCAAGTCAGGATTGCAATACTCAAATTATACAATAGATAATCAATGGCATCAAATTCGAAATAAATATTTTGGAACGCCTGAAGAAAATTTATTATATGAACCTGAAATATTACCCGATTCAACTTTATATGCAGATGTTTATGAAGTTAAGCCAATAGAAGTTGCAGCATATCTCCAAGATAAAATGGAATTTGACGATATGGTTATCAATTTTGGTTTGCGCTATGACCTGTTTGATCCAAATTCGACTTTTCCTGCAAATAGGAGAAACCCAAACAATCAATTAGCTCTGCCAGATTCAATGATGTCAACTTATCCTAAGGCAGAAGCTCAAATTCAAATCAGTCCTCGATTTGGTTTGGCTTATCAACTTGGTAATGCAGCTGTATTACATTTTAGTTATGGCCACTTTTTCCAAATGCCTCCAATGTATTCAATGTATCAAAATCATTCATTTTTGGTAGCGCCAAGTGATTATGCTTCTCTTATGGGGAATGCTGAGTTAAAAGCAGAAAAAACGATTACGTATGAAGTTGGTTTGTGGCAAGAGTTGGCAGAAGGCTTGGGGCTTGAGGTCTCATTGTTTTATAGGGATATTTATAACCTTTTGAGTACAAAAATTATAAGTACCTATAACCAAATAGAATATGGTTTGTATAGTAACAAAGATTATGGAAACGCTAGAGGTTTAGAAGTGAAATTTGACTTTAATTCGGGACCTATATCTTCCTGGATTAATTATACGCTTCAGTATACTAGAGGAAACGCAGATAATCCGACCCAGGCTTTTTCAAGATCGGGTGCAAGTATGGATCCAGTAAATCGTTTTATTCCTATGAGTTGGGATCAGCGTCATACTTTTAATGCAACCGTAGCATACAATAAGCCTGTGTATGGCGTTTCTGTAACTGGTTACTATAACTCTGGCTCACCATATACTTTCTCACCTATTGAAGAAAGTCGTTTGTCAAGAATAAACTTGTATCCAAACAATGATTATCGCCCCACTAAATATCATGCAGATTTAATGGCTTACTATAATTTAAATATAACAAAGAAATACAAAGTAAATTTTAGATTAGCCATTTATAATTTATTTGATAGACTTAATGAAAATTGGGTGAATGATCAAACGGGTCGAGCCTATACTGCAGTAATTAAAGATACAGACCTTGCGGGACATCGGAGCAATTTCAATGATTATGAAGATCGCATTAAGAATCCTGCCATGTTTGTAGCTCCTCGCATGATCAAATTAACCACTGGAATCAACTTCTAATGAAAAAGTTGTCTTATCTACTCTTGCTAACTAACCTGGTATTTTCTCAAGGGAAAGAGTATGTTGGACCAGACGACCCTGCAGGCGACATTGCCGCCGAAAGGGAAGGATATATGACCGGGAATCGTGTATTTCTTTATTTTCGAAATACTACAGAGCTTTCAGACTGGCCAAAAGTAAATGTGTCCAGATGGCCCAACAATTTAGATGGGCTTAAAATGACAGATGGTATTGGCCTCCTTGTCGGCGCAAAAGTCTATATAAAAGATGATGCCAATACTAATATTGATTCGATCGTTGTATCTGATCCAACCGAGATTGGAGATGGAGAAGGCCTTCATAAATTATATTTTTTACAAACCAGTTACAGAGAAGAAATGGATGTAAACCCCGCTGGTACATTTGAATACGGATTTTACCCGGTTTTTGGCTACATGAATGAGACAAGCGAATATCCAGCTATGAGTAATAGGCCAAGTTCATGGCCGATCAATGGATGGCCATCTGCGGGTACTAATACCAAATGGCCAGGTGAATGGGATGGCCGTTTTGGTCGCGGTGTTATTTATGCAGATTTGGAGACCTATTTTGTCGCTAATGATGCTCAGGATCAGGAATATTTAGAGCTTGCAGACCGAGTACGATACTATCCTCGAAGAAATAAATTGATTGGTGATATGCGTGACAATGTTACCATTGGTAAAGGGAATCCTTGGGGTGGTCTGGGTATTCGTGTTGAGGCGCGTGGTTTTCAATGGAATAACCCTCAAGCTCGGGATGCGATTTTTTGGGAGTATAACATTGCAAATATTTCTGATTATGATTTGACTGAAGTGGCATTCGGTTACTGGGTAGATAATGCCATCGGTAACGATGGCATTGATGAATTGGCTTATTTTAATACACTGCTTGACATGTCTTATTCATGGGATATAAATGGAATCGGTCAAGGAGGACTACCGACTGGGACGATGGGATTTGCCTACCTTGAAAGCCCTGGAATGGCCTACGATAATGTAGATAACGATGAAGATGGTATTATAGATGAAAAACGAGATAATCTAGCTACAACAAAAGTAGGACCAACTGATGGTATTTATGATGTGGATAAATTTTTATCATTTTATAAGTTAGATCGATCAGACCTCAAAGAACATTGGGATGCAGATGAAGACCAGGATTGGGAAGATGGTGAGGATATAAATAATGATGGAGTTTATCAGGTAACGGAATTTTTTGGAGATGATATTGGATTGGATGGTGTTGCTCCAACTGAATTGAACTATACAGGACCGGATCAAGGTGAAGGCAATCATAAACCAGATTACGTTGAAGGTGTTGGTTCTGAGCCAAACTTTGCCGTCACGGATGTTTCAGAGTCAGATATGATGGGCCTAACTGCTTTCCGTTTATTTCCTGTTCCTAGTCATGCGCAATCAAATACCTCCTGGTGGTTTAAAAATGATGAAGCCATGTGGACATTACTTGGTGAAAATATTCTTGAAGAATACATTGACAAAATTTCAAATTTGATAGAAGTATTTGCTTCAGGACCATTTCCTTTATACAAAGGCCGAACAGAACGGATCTCCATGTCTGAGTTGCATTCATATGATCCATTGGAAGGATTGAATTCTCCTTCACACACCGCGCCCGCATTGTATGAACTGAAAAAAATTGTTCAAGTAATTTATGAAAAAGATTATCGGTTCGCGCAACCACCGAAAATGCCAACTTTAACTGCAACACCAGCTGATGGAAAAGTTATTTTAACTTGGGATAATGTTTCTGATACACGTACAAGAGATCCGTTTCTTGGCAATATAAATGATTTTGAAGGATATAAACTTTTCCGTGCTACAGATAAATATTTTTCAGATGCCGAAGTTATTACAGATGGTTACGGAACACCCATGTTTATGAAACCTATTTTTCAATGTGATTTAAATGACGGAAAATTTGGTTTCACTGACTTTGGATTAGTAAATGGCGTTGGTTACAATCTAGGATCTGATACAGGAATCTCGCATGTTTTTATTGATAATACAGTTATGAATGGTCGAACCTACTATTATGGCCTCGTGGCCTATGATTATGGTGCACCCCATATTGGACCTGGAATATCTCCATCAGAGAACAATGTAGTGGTAGAGCTTGACGAAGCTGAAGAAGTTAGGTCCATTGGTAAAAATGTTGCGATTGTAACTCCTTTTAAACCAGCTGCAGGTTATAAACAACCTGACATTACTTTAGATGAATTAAATCTATCTGGTGGTGGTAAGGTAGTACCCACCATCCTTGCTCGTTCGAGTATTAAAAACGATCATAGTTATCAAGTTTCCTTTGGAATCGATACCATTGCTAGTCTTCCCAAGTATGATTATGGATTGGTCTATTCCACTAATTCAATTACTGTGACAGATTTAAATGATAATCTTATTGTATACCAGGAGAATCCAACCAAATTTGTTTCAACAAATCTTGTTAAGAATGATAGTCTAGATTATTGGACGCTCAATACAAGAGCTCCATTCAGCACGGATGTTTTTGACGGAATTCAACTGAATATTGACATGCCTTTTGATAAAGGTTCCTACGATTATGCTAATTCAGGCTGGATTCAAGGAAGTGGCATTATGCGTGTTGTACCTACTATTCGAGAATCTTCTTATTTGGCTTGGGATTATCATATCATCTTTAGTTCTAATGCAAGTGCATATACAACAACAACTAGTATTAAAACTGGAATCAGGAATGCTGTTGATAGCAGAATACCTACCAATGAAATTCTTTTGGGCCAATCATTTGACTTCTATATTCAGAATGAAACCTTATTAAACTCGGATGGAAGCCATGTACTAATGGATATGGTGGTACATGATGTAAATAAAAACGGTGTTTTTGACAAATCTGAAGATAAAATAATTGTAGGTGGAATGGGCAATGACGGTAGGTGGGCCGGAACTGTTTTTATTATAGATTTTAATTTAGCATCTTCAGAAACATATCCCAAAAGTGATGATATCTTTCGAGTCAAATTTTCCAGACCATTCTGGAAAGATGATAACTTAAAGTTCACAATTAATTCTTATGATGATCTTGATGAAGATTCTCTTGCAAAAACGATGGAGAATATTCGGGTTGTACCCAATCCATATGTTGCAACCAATGTGATGGAACCGGCTATATCAAATCAGTTTTTAAATCAGCGTCGCCAGATTATGTTTACTAATGTTCCCGCACAGGCAGTAATTAAAATATTTACCATAAGCGGTGTATTAGTGGATGAGATTTCAATCAATAATTCACCAGAAAAAGGTATTGTTCATTGGGATATGCTCACCCGGGAAGGATTAGAAATTGCAGCGGGGATGTATTTATTTCATATTGAAGCATTGGCAACTGGCGATCAGAAACTTGGAAAGTTTGCTGTGATTAAATGAAACGTTTTCAAACAATCATTTTACTTTTTTCCGTAAACATTCTATTTGCCCAAAATATTTATAGGTACGGCTCAACAGCTGTTAATTTTCTTGAAATTGGTGTGGGCAGTGCTAATGCAGCTATGGGTGATGCCGGAGTCACTTTTGCCGATGGTCCAACATCTGTTTATTGGAATCCTGCTGCTTTGGCTTTTGTAGAGAGGAATGAAAATTCATTTATGAAGCAACCTTGGGTTCTTGATATTAATATGATGTTTATTGGTTCAACGATTTATGTAAATAGATTAGGAACTTTTGCCTTTAGTTTGACCCATATGGGATATGGAGACATGGAAGTAACAACGATGACTCAGCAGGAGGGGACTGGCGAGAAATTCGCGGCGAATGAATTTAGTGCGGCTTTAACGTACTCACGTAAAATTGTACAGTGGTTTTCTTTTGGAGCATCAGCGAAATTAATTAATTCAAAAATATGGCATTCTACGGCAAAAGCTTTTGCACTAGATCTTGGTGCGATTGTTAATACTAAATTTTTATCTCCAACTGGCAATACACAAGATGGCCTTAGGATTGGAATGAGTATTTCAAATTATGGAACTCGATTAAAATATGATGGTATTGATTTGTTAAACCCTATAGATATTTCACCTTTTGAAGATGGAAACTATGCTGATGTACCTGGCCAGTTTAGACCAAATCAATGGGAATTGCCTTTATTATTTAGAATTGGTATTGGTCTAAAACCCATATATTCAGAATTACATCGACTCACAATTGCCCTTGATGCAGTGCATCCCAATAATAATGCAGAGTATATTAATATTGGGGGTCAATATGAATTTCGTATGGCGGGCAAGGGTAGTTTATATCTTCGTTCAGGATATAAGTCTTTATATATGCCTGATTCGCAATTTGGGATGACTTATGGTGGCGGTTTAAAAACTAACCTTATGGGTAATCAATCTTTTCAAATAGATTATGCTCACCGATCTATGGGTATTTTTGGTGGTCTAAACTCTTATACAATCAGTATTGCATTTTAATTAATTCAAAAGTGCTTTTCCGTCATCTTATTCTTTTTCTGATTTTATTGATTGGATGTCAATCCAAATTTTCATCAGATAATCAATTAGAAATTCTAGCAAAAATTGGAGATCGTTTAATTACTCATCAAGATTATTTGAATCGCACTGAATACACACTCCGCCCAGACTATTGCCGTGGTAATCAATACATTCATAAAAAAATAATCTTGAATAATCTTATTGCTGAAAAATTATTGGCGATTGAAGCAGAGTCAGTTATTAATCAAATAAAGTCTGATAATCTTAATGATTTTTTAAAAGGGCGAAAAGAACAAGCCATGAGACAACTACTTTATTTTGAAAAAGGTCATAATAAAGTTTTGTTAGAAGATGATGAAATTAATCATTTTTTTAAAATGGATGGCCGTACATATCATGTTAATTACTTTTCTTTTCCAAGCGGAGCATTTGCTGATTCAGTAAAAAGGGCCTTAGATGAAGGAATGTCATTTAATGATATTTACTCTGTTAACTTTAAAGAGAATATTCCTGCAAGAGATGTGAATTGGATAGATAATAATGATCCATTTATCAATGAGAAATTATTCAATAATGATATTCAAAAAGGACAAGTTATAGGGCCACATCTTTTGAATGATGGGTCTGCATTTATTATGAAAGTAAATGGATGGACAGATCGTATGGATTTATCTGAACAAGGTAACATTGATAGAAGAGAAAAAGTGATTAATACACTTAAAGAACGAAAAGGAAAATTAATTTATAAATCTTTTATTAAAAATATTATGAAAGGGAAAAATATAAAACTCAATGAAAATGTATTTTTTCCTTATGTGAATGCTATTCGTGACCAATTTTTTCGTGACCGAGAAGAAAAAGAAACTGCAATATCGAATGCATTATTTGAGGCAGGAGAATTTTTATCTTTAGAAGATATAAAGCCAATGAATCAAAAATATAAAGATTTGATCCTCTTTACTTTAAACGAGAATAATTGGACAGTTAAAGATTTTGAAAATAATATAGCATCACATCCCCTTGTATTTAGAAAAAAGAAAATGAATAAATCAGAATTTTCACATCAATTTAAATTAGCAATTGTGGATTTTATTCAAGATCATTATTTAACAAAAAAAGCTTATGAACTAGGCCTCGATAAAACTGATACTATTTATCTAAATAGGTCTCTTTGGGCAGATAGTTTTGCCGCATATCAATCTGCCAGATTATTGATGAGTAGCGAGTCAGATAGTGCAGAACAACATATTTTAATGAAACCGATTATTGATAATTTACAAAAAAAGTATAGTTCTCAAATTTCGATCAATATGAAATTATTTGAATCAATTAAAATATCAAGTATTGATATGTTTGTAACACAGGGAAATGTACCCTACCCAGTTATTGTACCCAGTTTTCCATCATTTACTAATGATAGTTATATAGATTATGGTTCAAAAATTAATTAACAGTAGAGAGTTTGATGTCTAGTGGTCTAAAAAATATTTCTCTGTTTTTTATTTTCACTATCAGTTTTGGATTTTCTCAGGATTGGAAATTGGTATGGTCTGACGAATTTAATCTTCCTGATGGCCCAATTAGTTCAGTGAATTGGTTTCATCAAACACAGCTTCCCAATGGCTCGAGTTGGTATAATGGTGAAATACAACATTATACCAACCGTACAGACAATTCATATATTAGTAATGGTACCTTAAAGATCGTTGCGAAGAAAGAAACCTATACCGATCAGGGACGTACTAAAAAATATACATCAGCAAGGTTAAACTCAAAATATGCATTCGGCTATGGGCGGATAGAAATTAAAGCAAAACTCCCTAGAGGTGTTGGAACGTGGCCCGCCATTTGGATGTTAGGGAAAAATATTAAGGAACCGGGAGCGTACTGGCAGACCAAAGGTTTTGGTACCACTTCTTGGCCTGCTTGTGGCGAAGTGGATATAATGGAACATTGGGGCTCTAATCAAAATTATGTTCAAAGCGCTATTCATACCCCTTCGAGTCACGGAGGTACGGTCAATTTTGGAGGACAACATATAAATACTGCTACAACTCAGTTTCATATATATACGATTGATTGGTCAGAACAGAAAATGGTATTTAGTGTGGATGGTAATGTTCATTACACCTATAACCCTGCAACAAAAAATTCGGATACTTGGCCTTTTGATGCCAAAATGTATTTATTATTAAATATCGCTATAGAGTCAAATATTGCTTCAAGTTTTACTGAAAGTGAAATGGAAATTGATTATATCAGAATATTCAAGAATAATTTAGGTACATCAACGAATCAAGGAGAAATGCCTGAGCTTTTTAAACTTTCACATGTATATCCAAATCCATTTAATCCCTCAACAAATATTGATTATGCTATAAGTAAAAGTAATATCATTAATCTATCGGTTTACGATATTAATGGTATACTGATTGAAGAATTACTTGATGAATATCATAGGGCAGGTCAATATTCAATAACTTGGGACGCAAGTAGACAACCAAGTGGTATTTATTTTATTCGGGCTTTTAATGGAGAAGATTATTCCCATAAAAAGATTACCCTTTTAAAATGAAATTTCTTTTTCTTTTTTTCTTTTTTGCAGGTTGTAGCCCACAAGATAACCAAAATAGTATTCCCGACCCAGAACCATGGCTTATAGATGGATGGGATATTATTTGGCATGATGAATTTGATAGCTCTCCGTTAGATATAAATAAATGGTCTCATGAGATTGGTGGACACGGGTTTGGAAATAACGAACTTGAATATTATACTAATGACTCAGCCAATGCATTTGTGCAGGATAGTATGCTCCATATTCGTGCGAAATTCGAACCCTCTGGTATCGGGGACGCAAATAACCTCAGGTATTTTTCCTCTGCGAGATTACGTACTATTGGTAAAGGAGATTGGAAATATGTACGTATTGATGTAAGAGCAAAACTCGCATTAGGCCAAGGTATTTGGCCAGCCATTTGGATGCTTCCAACGGATTGGGTTTATGGTGGATGGCCAAAAAGCGGCGAAATTGATATTATGGAACATGTTGGTCATGATGAAGGAAGAGTCCACGGGTCGGTTCACACAGAATCCTATAATCATAAAATTGGTACGCAGAGAAGCAAGACAAAAGTTCTTTCTGATGTAAAAGATTCTTTTCATGTTTATTCAATTGAGTGGTATGAAGATCGCATTGATTTTTTTATTGACAACCAGAAATACTTCACATTCGCAAATGATCAGAAAAATGATTATAAAACCTGGCCTTTCAATCAGCGATTTCATCTATTAATCAACGTAGCCGTGGGCGGTGATTGGCCCGGTTCCCCCGATAATACCACTATTTTCCCTCAAGATATGGAAGTGGATTACGTTCGTGTTTACAAAAAACAAAATAATTAATCTTCATTTTGTTTTATTAGTAATTTCATTTTCCTCTGGTTTTGGTCAAGGGTTTCTCCAAACATCTAATACCAACATTATAAATGGTAATGGAAACAAAGTAATCTTTCTTGGCATAAGATATAAAATTGATAAATAACCTTGTGTCGATTGTAA
>CAYLUE010000026.1:7736-21661 GCA_964386795.1 uncultured bacterium | reverse complement strand
TGGTAGAATATCCTGAGTCCCCTTAATTGACCGTATTTGATTTTTACTCATTTTGCAATCCAATACCTTGTAGTAAATCTAACGCTTTTTTCTTATATGCTTCTGGAATATACAATTTAACTGTACCTGCTGGAATGTTGAATGCATTTAAATTATAAGCACTCCCAAAAAAATCACTTTTGATATATGAAGGAATATTGTTTTCAATAAGAATATTTTTTGCCATCTCAGCATTTACGTTTCCGTTATAGGTGCTAATAACTATCCAGTCTTTTTGATCATCTGATTTCATAAACTACCTATCAAAAAGGGATGGCCTAGTGAAGGTTCCCCCACGTTGTTCAAATTTTAAATCACGCAAATTTGGAGATTTAACGTTTAGTCGAAGATATAAGCCAGATGCGTAGCCATTCGGTGTCCAGTTAATGCTCATTTCCCAGCAGTGTAAATCACGATAAATTGAAAATGTGTGACTAACTAGGTTTTGCTCAATCAAATCAAATCTAGCGTTATATTGAATTTTCCAGGCTTGCGTAAGTTGAATCGTAGAGTTTGATGACATCCAAAAAGTTTTTTGAGAATTATTGGGATTTGCATTATTGTAAGCAAAGCTAAATGATGCAGTGGTGCTCCAAAGATTTGATGTGTTAGATTTTTTTGTATTGGAATTAGATGAAAACCCCTCTAATAAATTGGGTAGGTTTGCGCCATCAATTCTGTCATTTGTATCTAATGTATCCTTATCAGCTATCTCAACATCATCATTCAATTGGTTATTACGGGTGCCCGCGAATCGGAAGCCAGTTGAAAATCTTGCATTAATTAGCCTAGGAGCTGGAATTCCCCCATCCATTTTTATTTTATTGATTCTCATATTTTTTTCTTGATCATAGTCATACCAATCATGAGTCATTGAAAAATCTAAATTTAATTTTTGTCTAATATTGGCGCGCAAAGATGAATTAAGGTTGCCCCATTGAAATTGCTCGGATACAAAATTTTTATTGGTACTTAATCTCCATGAAAACAGATCCTGCTTTTTTTCTTGATCACCATCAATAATTTTTGCTTGGAAAACATTATTTAATGAAAAATTTAATGATTGATTCTCTCCCCTTGGGGTTCCGCCAGCTAGGGTGCCTGAAAATCGATCAAAGTAAACGACTTCACCGTTATCCTGCTTTATGATTTCATAGTAATTTGGATTAGAGCCTAACACTTCTTTTGAAAAATCAGGTCTATATGAGTAGCCAATTGAAGGGGAGGCTACGTGTCTTATCATATCTATATTGCCAATTTTAATTGGAAACAATCCATAGATCTGAGTATTCATATTAAGATTGAATGACCCCGTTGTTCGACTTGCAAACCCAAGAACTTCATTTTTGCTAATCTTCCCAGTGCTATCAACATAACCCGAAAAAGACCTGTTTACCCAATCAGATTTTATTGACAAGTTTGGGGTAATATTTAAATATTTAAAAATTTTAGAAGACATATTCATACCAGAGGTATGTGAAATAACATAATCAGAAAATGCTTGTTCTTCAATTTCATTTTCAGAGTTTGGCGCCCATCTAAAAGCCGTGGTACTATCGTTTAATGCATATGCTTCCGATTCATAAAAGTACTTTTGATTATTTGTGAATCTGGATGAGTAGTGATAATTAATATTGTTGTACCAACTTTTCTTTTTTGCTTTAGTTGGGAAGAGAGATCGTTGGCTATGGGAAAATGCCATCTGAGGAAAAACATTATTTGAAATATTAATTTGTTGACCTTCTCTTATTGGTGTGGAATAAAATGGGGAATTTTGATCGATTTTTTGTTCAGCCATCAGATCTCTTCTTGATGAAAGGTTAATACTTAAGCTATTCCTCGATTTTGGCCAACGCTTAGAATAGGTAGCATTTGACACCGCCTGTTGATTTAAGCGCTTTTGCTGCTCAATACCGGTTCTGCGGTTATAGTCACCACTAGAATAGTAACTCGCGTTAACCGAAGCAGACTGATTATTTCTTAGTTTTTGTCTATGATTCCATCTTAATACATAATCGCTTTGACGATTTTTACCTAGATTAAAAATGTCTCTATCTTCAGCGGGCGTTGAGCTGGAAAATCGTTGTTTTGTTTCAAGGTCTATATTGCCTGAGAAGCTATATTTTTTTGAATAATTATTTTTTGAACGGAATGTGATGCCATCCCGATCATAAAAACTCATGGTTAGTTTTGTGTCAAAGTATTCACTACCAGCCCAATAATATCCTAAGCCGTTTATATACCCTCCCCATCTAGCATCTGTACCATATGAAGGCATGATCCAGCCGGAATGCCTCCTGCCTTTTTGATGAGGGAATACTCCAAAAGGCAGACCAAAAACTGGAATGTCGGCGATGTAAAGCACGATAGGTCTTGCGACAACTTTATCCTCATTAATCATTTTCATTCTACTCATCTGAAAATGAAAGTGGGGATGATCAAGTTCGCAGGTAGTATAGGCTGCATTTTCAGCGTAAAAAATATCCATGTCTTGATTGCGTATTTCTTCGCCATGATAATAGCCATCTTCAGCTTTAGTTTTACCTTTGATTACCTTTCCTTGACGCGTTTCAAGATTATAAATCATTGAATCGCCCTTAAGCGGATCTTTTTCAGCCTCTATCATTGAGGGCAATAAAAAACCATAGGTAGAGTCTCGCCGGGATACCGGAGATGCTTTTAACAGATTCTTATTCCACTCCATATTAATAAATCCTGCCGATAACGCTACATTTGTATATTCAATATCTGCATCACCATGCAAATCCATATACTCTTCTAATATGTCATATTCAATATCCTCAGATGAATAAATTACCGGACCATCCACATCGCCACTAGTTGAATCAGGGGTATATGTTCCACGCGAACCTCCCGCAACAAAAATTTGTTCAAGATCTTGATTATTAAATCTCATGCTAATTGTATCACCGGAAACTTGATTTCTTCCTTGATAAACGGAATCTTCAAAAAGATGATATAGTGTTGTTGCCATTCCTTCGAGTCTTAACGAGTCAAGAGATCCATCCACAAAAAACCCTCTTAAGGTCGCACCAGTCATATCATCGACAAAACTTGCTGTATCGGAATAGCTAACGGTATCATCATTTACAACTTCAAACCATTCCCTAGTTCCTTTGGATGGGTGCGTTGCTTTTGCATCGCTGGGAATAAAAATATTTTTCAATTCATCCTCATCATACTTTAAAAAGATCTCACTACCTGAAATAGTTTGTCCGCTATCAATAATTTTTGGTTTTAATCTTAGTGTTGTTTTGCCATTACTTCGATCATAGATAGCCTCTCCGCAGGTAGCCAATCGCCCATCTTCGATAATGCTTACATTTCCTTTAGCAGCATATGAAACACCATCAGAATTTGGTACTTCTTTGTACTCTATTCTATCTCCAGTAATTGTTTGTTTATCTTGAACTAGGGAAGCATTACCATTTGCAGAGCCGCTATCTAGTTCCGAAAAATAGAATAATGTATCGGCATTTAAACTATACGTAGAGTCCCATACTTCAGCATTACTGTAGGCGATTAATATGTCCTTGGGCGAGTCAATAAATAAAGAATCAGAGGTTAAATTTTGTGCTTCCTTGTTCATTGAAACATTGCCAAATAAGAAGCCTTTTTCTGTACCCTTGTTGAATCTAGCCCAGTCACACTTCATTGTCATTTTCCCTTTTTGAAAAATAACATTGCCTTTCAAATATTGCATTGATACTCCATCAACAGTAATATTTTCTAGAACGTCTGCTTTTTTTAATCGCAATCGATTATCAGATTGTGCAAATCCTGAGCATAAAAGCAGCACAAGACATAACTTACGGATCGTATAATATCTCAGTTGCATAGTGAGTTTGTGCTTAATTGTTGTTCTCGGATACATATGGTACGATTCTTTTATAAAAAATGTTTCCTTTTATCATTTTTAATATATTATGCAACGTGCAAATTTAAGGAAAATCTAATCTTTCAACTGATGTAAACTTTCATATAGAAAATGGGAGCAATAATGCAAATGAAATGGCATATTTTTACATTAGCAATAGTATTAATCGCAGCAAGCTGTAGTAAGGAAAAACAAATTATGAGTAATGGACTAGTCATCGAAGATATAAAAGTAGGAGAAGGAAAAGAGGTAGAAAAATTTAATATTGTAACCGTTAATTACACGGGCCTCCTTGAAGATGGAACAAAATTTGATTCTTCATTAGATCCAGGCAGAACCCCATTTAGGTTTACCGTTGGAGCAAAGCAAGTTATAAAAGGATGGGATGAAGGTCTGATTGGTATGAAAGTAGGAGGGAAGCGAAAATTAACAATTCCACCAGAGCTAGGATATGGCAGCCGCGACAATGGCCCTATACCTGCTAACTCAACACTCATATTTGAAATCGACCTTTTAGGGATAGAATAATAATATGACTAAAAGAAGTATAATGTATGGTTTTGCTTATGGAATAAGCATAGGAGTAGGACTTTCAATAACCTTCGGGATTGCTCTTGAGAGTATAGCTATTGGAATTTCAGTTGGTTTAGGGTCTGGTGTTTCAATGGGTGTGGCTTTAGCATTATCATTAAATAAACAAAAATCCTGCTAATCATGATTCATATTTAGTTAACAGCTTTTTGCCACTGTAGCTCAGTTGGTAGAGCAACGCATTCGTAATGCGTAGGTCAGCGGTTCGACTCCGCTCAGTGGCTCAATCATTGAGTTTTTCTATACCACTCGGGTTTTAATGCTATTTTTTGCTCAATTCTCTCTCTAATGATTTTGAAATCATTTTGTTGGGGGACCCAGTCATTATATAAGCTATTTTCGATAAAAATTTTTGAAGGAAATTTTCTTGCTGAATCAGTATTGAAACCTCTACTATGCATTTCAACAATAATAGCGTCATACCTTTTATGTAGATATAAGCCCTTATTATAAAAAAAATATACATGCCCCTTATTTAAGGTATAGCTTTTTGGAACTTTAGATTCTTTATATCCCACTTTACTAGCAAGGGTTCTGCGAAGAGAACCTGCTATCATAAAAATTTCTCTGTACTCAGCAATTAAATGTTGATCGAAAAGCTCCGATGGTAATAAAATATTTATTCTTGTCATAGATTGAAAACCAAGCCCCCACTGTTAATTACTTATTCTTGAGATTTTTTATTGCGTTGGTAGAATTTTGCCGTTCTATGGGCGCCATATATTTCTCCTCCATAGGCTACCAAGGCAATTCCAATAAATAGGGGAGAAAAGACACTTTCTTTTTTGATACTATTTTGTGCGAGCTGAAATGTCATCGCAGAGAATAAAAAACCATAGATACCATCCATAATCAATCGCCCGGCATACACCCTTCCGGATCCGGGAACTACAGCAGAAAGACCAGCTGCAAGCATTGGCGATTTATTATTTGAGCTTGAAGGATAATAGTCGACAGGATCAACTAATCTGCCATCTGAGTAATAAAATCCTCCCATTGCATTGTGATTGAAATGTGCACCTTCATTACATCTAATAATTCTATCATAAGTTATTATTGATCCAAAAAGAGCACCTTTTGAGTGAATTGCTTTTGCTCCATACAGTGAGCAATTAGGAAAATACTGACACCCAATTATATCTGAATTATAGGATAGGCGTTGCCATTTCGTTATAGGATAGAGGAACATTTTTTGCAGAAGATTATTATCACTATCATGAAAAAGTGAATCTGCAGGATATTGACCAAACAATGAAGTTGTTAATAAAAATATGTTGATTAAAGATTTCATTACCCTCAATTTTAGACCGTATGGCATACTTAAAACTAAATAAACTTATCATTTTTTTTCTTACAGTTTGCTTTGTCTCAAACCTGGCAGCTCAAAAGAAATCCCTTTATGTATTACACACAAATAATACTAATGGAGCTTTAGAGAATTGTTATTGCCCTGATAACCCATTTGGCTCCATTGAAAAAAGGTCATTTTTTGTAAATGACTTTATCAAAGAAAATCCTAATACAGTTCTTTTAGATGCCGGTGATTTTGTGACGATGTCTCAGCAATCTCTTAAAGATAGTTTAGTTGCTGAGGCCTATGGACTATTGCCCTATGATGCACTTTTATATGGTGATCAAGAGTTAGTGATGGATGCTCGTACTCTAAATAGACTACGAGGTCAGCTTGGCGCAACATTGGTTGGTACTAATATTGACCGATCTGATGTTTTTACATCTAAAATAATTAGAAGAAAAGGCTTGAGAATTGCTGTGATGGGGATTGTTGATTCCTATTCAATAAAATACTATCCTGATGAAATCAAAAATAGAATCCGCCTATCTGACCCCGTGAAAGCTGTAAAAGATGAAATGAAGAAGCTTTCCAAAAAAGCTGATGTATTTATTTTAATGACCCATCAAGGTTATGATCTTGATTTATCAATTGCTAAAAAAATTGATGGTCTTGATTTAATTATTGGGGCGCATAGCCAATCCGCTATCGAATCCCCCGAAGAGGTAAATGGCGCCTTAATTGTTCAAGCTGGTAAATCAGGATATTATATTGGTGTTGTAGAAATCAAAATGAATAAAGGGAAAGTAGTTGAGAAAAGCGGACGGTTAGATACAATGAAATTTGAAATGCCCGATGATCCCCGTATCATTGAAATGATTGAGGAATATGAAAAGAAATCTGGTCGCATGAATATGAAAAAGAAGAAATTAAAAGAAAAATCACATGAATAATTTTTTCGATCTATTATCTAATAACCCTACCTATTTAATTATTGCTGTTGTTTTTTCTGTAATTATCTTATTTAGTGTTGCCAAGAAGCTTCTAAAAATTGCCTTAGTTGCTGGTTCCATTTTTATTTTATGGACTGCGTATACAATTTGGAGCGGTCAAGAGCTAACCCAAGATGAATTGAAAAATAGGATAATCGAAACTGGTGAAAAATTAAAAGAGAATACTGTCAAAAAAGTTCAAGAGAAAACCCAAGAACAGATCAAAAAACAAATTAATTAGTTATCTATTATTTGCTGTAGAGTTGCTCGTTCATATTGCGAACACGTCCAGAAAGATTTTTAATAATTGCTTCCATTATATCGCCGTGACTTCCCATTACTTCATAAAAACCTTCCTGTTCAATTTTAAAAAGAGTAGTCTCCTCTACTGCAGTAACATCAGCTGAGCGCGGCTCCCCATCTAATAAGGCCATATCCCCAATGCAGCTTCCTTCACCCATTCTGGTAATTTCTTTTTCGCCTTTATGAATTTTTACATTCCCATTTACTACAATAAATAGGGAGTCCCCGTATTCACCTTCAGCGATAATGGAATCGCCTTCATCGCAGCGAACCTCTTCTGTTATTTGTGCTACTCTTGATAGGTTCTCAGCGGGGATTGATTTAAATAAATCAACAGATTTTAGAATAATAGTCTTCTCTAATGTTGAATACATGCCCAACTCATAGTGCTCTAATTTAAAACGTTCTAAAGGAATGTCCTCAATATTCAAATTATTTTTTTCTGATAGCCTTTGAACAAGTTCGCAGTTACCAGCAGAGTTGGGCACCTTGTCCCAATCTAAGACAGCTATCAAATCTTTTTTTTCTGCATTGATTAGATAATCCAATGAAATGATGGATTCCCATTTATTTGGGGAGTGAAGAAATGATAAAAGTTCATCATCAATTTTTGAAGGAAGATCTTTAAAATGATTATTTCCAATTTCGCTTCTTTCTTTAATTGGAATTTCTTCAATCAATGGATTAATGATATTTCGTTGCTCATTATCAAAAATATTTTCAAAAAATTCTAACAAGAATGGAAGTTTTGCAGGGTCTCCAGATTTAATAATTTGAATATAGGTTTCAATAGGGGTGTTAGGTTTACTCATCACTCCAAGCTTTAAAAGGGAAGGCAGTGTATTTTGAATTTCATTATTAAAGTGATCAATCATCAGCATTTGTTTATCATCATCTGGGAGTAGCTTTTTGGATTCATTCATGGCATACAATTTTTTTGCAATTCTTTGAATTTCTGAAGAAATAATATTTAACTGTTTTTCATTGAGGCTTTCTACCCTAGCGCATACCAATAGCGAGTCCACCACCTCATTATAAATATCTTGATCAGCGTGATGCAGCTGATTCATCAGCAAATCAACCGAAGGATAATCTCTCAAGGTTTTTATGATCCCCAATTTTAAGCTTCGACTTAATTCTTCTTTTGATAGCAGTTCACTAAAATTATTAGCGACTAAATCATCTGAAAATACTTTGAGTGTTTGTCGAGCTTGAATTGACGTTTTAATATTACTGAGATTTGAAATTATCGCTGGAATAAGGTTTTCTCCTTTTCTTTTTTCAGCGATTTGTAATGCAACATTGCAAGCATAGGTGCTTTCATCTTCTAAAAATTCTATTAGTTTTGATTCGGGGAGAATATTTTCATTATGCTCAAGTCGTTTCAAAGCATTGGCTTTGGTTTGCTCGTCATCGCTTTCAAGTGCATTGTTTAAAATTCTAACTGCTTTTTCTATTGAACCGGCATCAATATCAATAATTGCAGCCGCAGCAGCGCTTTGCTGTTCTTTTGATTCGCTTTCAAGCAAGTCTTCAAGTTGATTTTGAATTTCAGAAAGCTTTCTTTTTCCAGAAACAACAATAGCTTTAGCTGATACCTCATCATTTTTATGAATTGCCCCAATTAAATTATCATTAGAAATAATTTCTTCCTCATCCCAGGCAAGATCCAAGATGCGCTTTCGAACATCTGAACTTCCATTATTAAACAGATCAGAGATTGTGTCTTTCCAAGAGTGAAGCGGTAAACCTTCAACAATTTCAAATGCAAATAGCTGTTTCATTTCATTATTTGAAGAAAGAGTATCCTCAATAGTTTTTACCATTGCCGCATCTTGAACATCGACATTGAGCTCTTCAAAATCTATTTGACGCTTTGAAATGGCATTTTCAAGTTGCTTTACATATCCATTCTTAACCCTGAATGATGTGAGGATCCATAGAAAAATTGCGCCTAGAGAAACAAAGCTTAGTGTTTGTAGCGCAACAAATTTTGCCAGAAGGAACGTTGTTACGCCACCAAATCCTTCCGCTATAGATTTTATTGTGCCGCTAACCTGAGGCTTTAAAGTTCTTCGAGTATCTGCGGGAACAGGAAGCCAAAGTAGTTCCATAGAAGAGCCAAAAATAGTGAATTTAAATGTTTGGTCAGAAAATTTACCAATCGTTGCACTTATTAATACTGGCACAACAATAAAAGCAACGGAACCTAAGATTAAAAAGAAGGGCAAAACCATCAAGCCAATTAAAATGCCAAACCGAGACAAAACCGGTCCAGTAACAAAAAACTGCATTACGATTGAACATGCACCCGATATAGAATAAAATAGACCAAAAAATGCAACCAGTTTGCTTTCATCTGGGAATGTATCGCTTGCGATCATTTTAAATTGATAGTCCACAAGAACGGTCACGATTCCTGATAATGCAACAATCCCCATAATGCCTAGTAAAAATGGATCTTTGGGCTTTTTTGTTTTGGCCTGATTTATTTTAACTGGGGCTTTTTGAGGCACCTCTTTTTTCATATAGCCCATGCTCAATAGTCCAAAAATAAATGATAGGCCCATAAAACCTGTTGCCAAGTAGAGCAATTCATCGGTTCCAAACGCGTTAACGAATGGCCTTAGATTCATTCCAATAAGCATTACGGCAAACGAACCGCCACCAGCAATGATACCAAATAATCGTTTTGCTTGTTGCGGCTGAAACGACTCAGCTGCAAATCCCCAATATTGTATCAATGCAATTGCGACAACTATTTCAACCCATATATATATAACGGGGATAACCCATCCTTCAATCATATGCTGGGATAGTATAAATGAAGCACCAAAGATACTTGTGGTGATAATAAACATCACTTTTGGAGCGAGCTTTTTTGCCAGTTTTGTGTACCCGCCTAAAATAGGTGCAATTGCTATCGCAACCGCTAGGAACATTAATGGTAAAATCGATTTTTCAAATCTGCTTAAGAAATATGCATCTTTTGCAGTTTTAGCTGTTAGCCCCATGGCAATAGTAAAGAAAGAGAAGAAAAAATAGGTAAGCACCATTTTCCCTTCCCCTGGTTTAATTTTGATTATTTTTTTAAGAAATTTCAACGTAATAGGAATCCCAAATTATTTATTAAGCTGATCGAGTAATTAAAGCCACTATCATTAAAAAATTGAATAAATATACTCGCAAAAAGACTGCCCAATACAATAAGCATTAAAATAAATATCAAGGTTACAATGAATAAAGCGCCATTGATTAAAAAATATCGATGAAGTTGATCAAGTGCAATTTCAAAACTTTTGTTGTCGTTATGCTCAAGTGCAAAACTCAAATGATTTGCTGCAATTGTTAGCTTGCTTCCCATTAAAATAGTAATTATCCCCATGATGACGGTTGGAATTGAAAAAATAAGAATTGTTAAGCAATAAATGATTCCGGTAATAATATTCATAACCCCGACAAATTTTGTCCATTTCTGTAGTCTATCTATCGTCATTTTGTTATCAGAGTTTAGTGAATAAATTAATTGGAGCTCTTTATTATTTTTTAACCGAGTAGATTTTACCGCGGGTTTTTTAACCGAAGTTTTCTTAGGTGGCCTTTTCTTTAAGGGTATTTTTTTTGTTGGTTTCTTATCTGCGGTCATTTTTATTGTATGTGGATTTTTTTAATAATCATTCAATATTATTAGTATAAATTTATTTGTGATTCTATAGAATGACAAGCTTCCAGGATTTTAATTATAGATGAATGTTTATTATTGAAATCAGGGGAATAAAGTCTTTACATTATTAGTCAATTAAGGTTACAATTAAGGTACACCTTTTCTGAGGTAACATTTGAGAAGTATGCGTTTAAATAGAGACAATAGCAACTTTTTCGCGATTTTCGCGAAATCATTTACTCCTGTAAAAGCCATAATAATTATGGTTCTAGTTATTTTTATGTCCTGTGATGATAAAAATAATCTACTTATCACTGAAAAAGAAATAAGAACAAGCAATGGTAGATTTGAATTATCCCTTAAAATTGACCCTGACATTGTATACTCCAAAGGCAGTACAAAACTAATTACCTCTATTAAACGTTTAGTCCATAAAGACTCATTAGGTGTAAACGTTCCAAAGATGGCGGTTAAGATGAATTCAATTGGAGGAAACCTTGTTAAACATTCCCCGGCTTATTCTTATATAGCTTCTGATGGTTTTATGTACTATGAAACTGATTCTTTTGGTATAGCAATTCCTGATTCTGTAAATGCGATTTGGGAAGGATTAGCTTTTTTTATTCCTTCTTATCCACTAATGGATGCAGGACATATTTCAGCAATTTTTGATGGAATGAATCTTACTTTGCCTATCAAATTGGTAGCGACTAGATAATGATGAAAAAAATATTATTTTTGATTATACTTTTTACTTTGTCTGTTGCTCAGCAACGACCACCGTCTTCCTCAAGAAGACCACCTGTTAGGCCACCTTCTTCAGCTACCAGAGCTCCAGCGAGCAAAAATCCTAATGCACTGAGAGACTTAGACTATGAAGTGGTAAAACTCAGCTATATCGAAACCGATCGCGCATTAGCTATTTTGAAGACGATGGGCTATACTGTCGTGGAGTACAAGGGAGGCAAGGGTGAGATTTCAGGTGAAAATAATTTTACTCCACAGTTTTCCAATAATGTGGATAATCTGAATAGTCCAGGTGTATTACCGGTTATTATTAAGATACCTGATACACAAACAATATCTCTTGTTTCAAAAAGTTCCTCTAAGTCATCCAGTAAAAAATCCGCTTTAGGCGTGGATCTTGGAGGCGTGTCATTAAACAATACTACTAGCGGTGAACCTATGCAGCGCCTTTTAGTTGGATATAAATCAAGCGATATGAGACCTCTTGCCCAGCTATTAGATTTATTGGCAAATAAAATTGATGTTCCTGCTAGTCAAGTTGCTATTGAGGCTCTTGTTATTGAATTAAATAGAGATGATCTTAGTGAGCTTGGGGTTGATTTTTCAGGTGCAGGCTCTGGTTTTACAGCTGATTTTCCTCCTCCTCAAGGAGGTTCTATTTCACCCTTCACTGTTGTGTTGGATAGAACATTATTAGGAAGCGGTGCAAACTTTAGAGCAAATATCGATGCATTAGTCAGTAAAAAATTAGCAACGATTAAGTCTAAACCCTCTGCTTTGGTTCTTGATGGTAGACAAACGCGAATTCAAGTAGGGCAGCAAATACCTATTGTCAAAACGACTACATTTGACCAGACTTCAACTACATCAGTAGACTATATTCCGGTTGGAATTGTCTTAAATGTACGACCTCGTATTAGCGAAGATGGTAGTAGCGTTACAATTCAGGTTGAAACTATTATAAGTGAGACTGAGGAGCGTATTGGCGCAACCGGCGGAGCAGATGTAGAATCAGCGCCGATAATCAATAATAGAAAAGTTCAATCATTTGTGCGTGTCGCAAATAATACACCATTTATCATTGGTGGACTCATTAATGAAAAATCATCAGACAATGAGGGAGGCGTTCCGCTTTTAGGGCAATTACCATTTGTTAAAAACCTCTTTAGTGTTAGTGGAACCAAAAAAGTTAGGCGTGAAGTTATTGTGGTGATTACTCCACATATTATTCGAGAGTCAGCAGACCAAGTCAGTAGGGTGATTCCTCAAGATTCGCCATTATTTGATCAAGATAATAATAAATCTTTTCCAAACTCCTATCGCGTTAGACAAGGGGATATTTTTGATCTAAGCTTTATTGATGAAAGTCCTGTGTATCAAGATATTGTAGAAGAGGTATATAAGCGTGCAGATAAAGATAAAACGCTTGCGCAAAAAGAACCTTATCAATCCATTCTGGAAGGAAAAATACCCGGAGAGTCTGTTCTGGTAAAAAAGATGTTATTAGATATCATCTCAAAGATGAACTATGTGGATTATGTCAACCCTGGGAGTATAATCTATTTTGCCTCATCGGAAAAGGATCCTGCTGGTTTCGAAGTTGAGATGCTAGCAGGTGCTATTAAAAACATCCCATCAAATCGAGCGATGAAATTAACCTATTCCGTTAGCGGTAAAGCTACTTTTGACAAGCCATTTGTTCAACCAACTGCAACGGTGAATTACATTTTACTTAAAGATTCATACAAAAACGAATTAATAAAATTTAATAAAATAGGTTCTGTGCCAGCAGAGGATCAATTTACGATATTATTATCTCCACAAATTCCCAAGTACGAAAAACGTCTATATGAAGTACTTATTCTAAAAAAATTATTACAAATGAATCCAGATCTTGATTTAACTCTAAAATATTTTAAACCTGGTATTGAAATTTTATTCCCATCACGAGATGTGCTTGAAACAACAAATTTTGTTGTGGATAGAGATGCTGCTAGACTTTTTTATCAAGTTAATCTATATTATGCTGCATTTGGGCAAGAATTTAACCGAGGTACTGCTGAAATTGGCAGGTTAATGAAAACTCGATAGAATTTATGTGATTTTTATCACAGTCGTTTATCAAGATATATAATATATTGCTTATTGATTTATGACAAAAATGAACTTTGAAATATTAACTATTACTTGTCTGTAAGGAGGATGAAATGAAGTTAATTAAAACAATGTTAGTTGGAGTATTTGTGTTATCTATGATATTTGCACAACAGAATCCTCCAGCTAGCGGACAAAACCCACCTCCAGGTGGGAATCAGGGCGGACCCCCTCCAGGTGGAAACCCAGGTGGACCCCCTCCAGGTGGAAACCCAGGTGGACCCCCTCCAGGTGGAAACCCAGGTG
>CAYLUE010000026.1:0-7636 GCA_964386795.1 uncultured bacterium | reverse complement strand
CATGATGGCGATGATTATGGCAATGATCATGATGGCAATGACCATGATGGCGGTGACCACGGATCAATGGGTGGCCCAATGGGACCAAACTTTGATGAAGCAAACTGCATGGCGCTAGAGCATAATTCTCCAGAATTCTGGGTTGATCACAACCAAAATGGTGAAAAAGATACAGTAACCATGGATGATGTTGCTGGAACCGATTATGAAGGCGAGCCTTGGAAAAGTCCTGACTATGAAGGACCTTATGGAACTTACCATGAGTATGAAGATGGCTCCCCAGTTGATTGTGGCGGTGGCAACCATCAAGGTGGAAACCAAGGTGGCAACCATCAAGGTGGAAACCAAGGTGGACCAGGTGGACCAGATGCACCTAGTCAAGCAGTAGTAAATGCTTGGATGTCAGGTGCGCAAGAAGGCGGTGGATTTAATTTTGACGCAGCGTTTAACGCAGCAGAAGCTCAAGCAAAAGCTGAAGCTCAAGCGGAAGGTGAATATTTTGGTGATGACGCTTGGAACCAATGTTCTGACGCAGGTAGAGCTGCTATGCAGGAAGCTCGAGATGACAATAAAAGTCCTCAAGAAGTCTTCCAATACGTTGGTCAAGCTGTAAATGCTTGCGGCGAAGCTCAAGCAGCAGCCAATCAAGACTAATTACCTTTTAGGTAAATAAATAAAAAAGCCTCGATTTATATCGGGGCTTTTTTGTTTTTATACTTAGTTTAATAAATATTATCAGGAAAATTATCTATGTTTGATACAGGTCTGCTTAAAGGAAAGAATATTATTGTGACCGGTGGCGGTACGGGTCTAGGCAAGTCAATGGCAACCAGATTTGCAGAGCTCGGAGCTAATTTAGTAATTACTAGTCGCCGCGAGGACGTGATCAATGATACCGCAAAAGAGTTACGTAAGTTAAAGGGAAAGGTTATTGCAATTCCCTGCGATGTAAGGGATCCGGATCAAGTTGAATCAATGGTAGAGCAAACCGTCAAAGAATTAGGCTCTATCGATATTTTATTAAATAACGCAGCCGGTAATTTTATTAGCCCCACGGAAAAATTAAGTCCCAATGCATTCAAGACCGTGATTGATATAGTGCTGAACGGCACGTTTCATTGTACACAAGCGGCTGGCAAGGTCATGCGTAAAAACAAAAGTGGAATTATATTGAATATTGTAACAACTTATGCTTGGACCGGTTCGGGATATGTTGTGCCCTCTGCCTGCGCAAAAGCAGGTGTTATAGCAATGACCAGATCGCTTGCTGTGGAGTGGGCAAAGTATGGCATTCGAACCGTAGCCATCGCACCAGGTCCTTTTCCTACCAAGGGGGCATGGTCCCGATTAGCGCCTCCAGGGCTAGGTATAGAGAAAAAAATGAAAGCACGGATACCGCTGAAGCGGGCAGGGGAACACATTGAGCTTGCAAATCTTGCTTCATATCTAGTCAGTGATCAGGCTTCCTATATTAATGGAGAAGTGGTGACAATTGATGGAGGAGAATGGTTGCAAGGTGCAGGGCAAATGAATGAATTGGAAAAGATTCCAAAGGCAGCTTGGAAGCTTCTTGAAATGAAACGCAAAAAGAAGAAAAAATAATTAAATAATTCGTCACAAAAATAACTTATTATGTAAATTTGATTTAAGATATGTTTCAATTATTTATCGTTATAACAGCATTTATTGGCATGGAATTTGTTGCTTGGGCAACCCATAAATTTCTGATGCACGGCCCATTATGGGTTTTGCATGAAGACCATCACGTCCTAACAGGAAAACCCTACCAAAAAAATGATTCATTTGCATTAATTTTTGCAATCCCTAGCATACTGGGTTTTATGTTCGGTCATTTTTACCAAAATGATATTTTATTCTTTTCCGGATTAGGAATATTGCTTTATGGTATTGCATATGCAATAGTCCATGATATTTTTATTCACCGTAGAATAAAATATTTTAAGAAACCGCGAAATGCATATTTAAAAGCTATCCTATATGAACATAGAATGCATCATGCAAATGTAAATAAAGAGGATGGTGTCTCTTTTGGAATGTTGTTTGTTGGCCTCAAGACATTGAGGATGATCAGCGCGAAGAATGGATAATTATCTTTATTTAATTCTTAATCTTTCCTCTATCGCATTACCCTTCGCTTTCTCTTTTGAACATCGCGTTCAGTATTTTAGACAGTTTATCGCACTATCCCCTGGAATATTATTCGCCGCTACACTATTTATTATTCATGATATTTTTTTTACGCGCTGGGGGATATGGGGATTTAATAGTAACTATTTAATAGGAAAAGATTTACTAGGACTTCCTATCGAAGAGTGGCTCTTTTTTATCTGCATACCATATTGTTCTTTATTTATTCATTATTGTAAGGAATTTTTTTCACCCCAGCTAACACTAACACCAGTGGCTACCAAATTTGTAGTTTATGCCCTCCTATTTTTTTTGCTTACAATTAGCATATTAAATTCTGCGAATTACTATACCATCTCAGCATTTATATTGGCAGCAATATTAATTGGATTGGCATACTATCGAGCACCTGAGTTATTAAGCTCATTTTTAGTTTCTTATGTGTTTATTTTGCTCCCCTTCTTTATCATCAATGGTATTTTGACAGGATCCTTTATTGTTGGTGAAGTGGTTTGGTATAACGATGATCACAATTTGGGGATTAGACTAGGGACGATCCCATTTGAAGATATGTTTTACGGCTTCTCTTTATTGTTTATACCATTATATATAGATAACGAAACAAAGCTAAGAAAAAAATAATTTGGCCTAGGCCAATAATTCAAGGATCCACTTTGTTACGCTTTCCCCAATAGACATATATAGTATTGCGGCATAAATCAACGCGACGACAAGTAAAAAAAATGGTGTAATTCTAACTTCGTGTGAATATTCAGCTTGATGGTGGATTTTATTATGCCAATAACGAAAACTGATGATTGTTAAATAAGAGAGTCCAATACCAAACAGAAAAAAACCGACAATGATAAATTGATCGGTAGCTGTTAAATGATACAGCCACTTTGCAAATTTCAAATGTGATCCGCTAGCATTGCTGCACCAAACACCCCGCCCGAATCACCTAATTTATTTTTCAAGATAGGCGTTGATACAATTTCACTAAATGTTTCGCTATAAGCTGATTCTTTGCCATCGGTATATAAAAAATCTATTTTAGAAAGTCCACCACCTAGCACAATAGCATCTGGATCTAATATATCAATTACATTTGCCATTGCACGTCCAAAATTTAAAATAAAATTACTTCTCCATTCGGGGTGCGATTCATACAGTTTATTATCGATTACATCGGTTACTCTTGCAAAGGTACCCGAAATCTCTTGCCATTCTTTTTCAAGAGCTGTACCAGAAATATAGGATTCCGTGCAGCCTTTATTTCCGCAGTAGCAATCACGTCCATCTGGGTACAGGGTATGATGTCCCCATTCACCAGCAATGCGATTTGCTCCACGATGAATATTTTTATGGATAGAAATTCCACCGCCACAGCCGGTGCCAAGAATGACCCCAAATACAACATTATATTTTTTTGCTGCGCCAATGGTTGCTTCTGCCAGGGCAAAGCAGTTGGCATCGTTTTCCATCAATACAGGAATCTTCAATTCCTTTTCCATATCTTTTTGAATAGGCTGACCAATCAGGCACACCGTATTACTATTTTTTAGTAGACCAGTTTTCGGTTCAATTGCACCTGGTGTACATATACCAATTGGGCCATCTATATCAGCAGTATTAATCATATCTTTAGCAAGATCAATTATTCTTTTTAGAATTGCGCTATAGCCATCATCGCGCATAGTTGGTACACGCTTACGTTCTATCACTTGAAATTGGTCATCTATTAAGATAGCTTCAATTTTTGTTCCCCCAAGATCAATTCCTAAACGATAAGACATTTTATGCTCCCGCTATGAACCAATTAGTAAGATAAACCATAGCCATAATCGTACAAGTGATCATTATTGGTTTTGATTGGAAATTGATTCATGGATTTGGGCCAACTGTAGGACAGCTTCCCAGTAGGGTTGTAGTCGCCAAACAATACATCTGCAACTCCCGCGCCCTCAGTGCCTGGCAGCCACGCTGCGACAAATCCATCCCAATTATTTACTTCTTTAGTAACGATCATTGGCCGGCCAGAAAGCAACACAACCACAACTGGCATACCTTTTTTCTTTAGACGATTAATCACGCTTAGGTCATCATTGTCTAAGTTTAAATCTGCGCGATCACCTTGCATTTCAGCGTATGGTTTTTCACCAATCACCACAACAGCGACATCGCCATTAACTCCGGTTCCGTTCTTTGAATATTCAACGTTTGTACCCGGATCAACTGCTGATTTGATTGCATCTAAGATGGTAGTCCCTTTAGTGGTTTCACCCATTTCGCCTTGCCAGCTAATCGTCCAACCACCAGATTGCATTCCAATATTATCAGCACCCCTGCCAGCGACAACAATCGTTTTTCCACTTTTTGGCAATGGTAAAACATTATCATTATTTTTTAGTAGTACCATACTTTTTCTTACAGCTTCCCTAGCAATCTCGCGATGTTTTGAAGATCCAATATGTGACAGCAATTGCTGATCACTAAAAGGTCGATCAAAAAGCCCGGACTGTTTTTTGACTAGCAGAATTCTTTTTACTGCATCATCCACACGCTCCATTGGAATGGAGCCATCATCAACCGACTCTTTAAACAGGGTCAAAAATGTCTCGTAAGATTGATTGCCATATTTTACAGCTCCAGGAACCATAACCATATCAATACCTGCATTAATTGAAATAATAATATCTGATTTATAGTCACCTGGAATTTCTTCAATGGCAGCCCAGTCAGAAACCACGAACCCTTGAAAGCCAAGCTCATCTTTCAATAGGTCTGTTAGTAGGTATTTATTGGCATGGCATTTCACATCATTCCAGGTATTGTATGCTGCCATGAATGTAGCAACGCCATTATCGATAGCTTCTTTAAATGGAGGTAGATGTTTTTCTCTTAATTCTTTTTCCGAGACCGCTAAGTTTCCACGATCAATTAAATTATTTAATCCTGTACCGAATAATGTGCCACCATCACCGATAAAATGTTTGGCGCAAGCAAGTACGCTTTGTGGGTTATTAATATCAGTAGATTGATATCCTCTAACCGCAGCACCGCCAAGCTCAGTAACTAGTGCGGTATTTTCTGAAAATCCTTCATAGGTTCTTCCCCAGCGATAATCATCAGGTACTGCCAGACAGGGTGCAAAATCCCAGTCCATACCAGTCGCTGCAACTTCCAGCGCAGTTGCTCTTGCCACGGCTTCAACTATTTTGGGGTCACGCGTTGCCCCTAAGCCAATATTATGAGGAAAAATTGTAGCACCAACAACATTATTATGCCCGTGTACCGCATCGATACCATATAATAGAGGAATTTTCAGGCGTGATTTTAATGCCTCTTTTTGGTACATATCATACATGTCAGCCCACGCTTTAGGTTCATTTACTTTTGGCGTACTGCCGCCTCCGCTAAGTAGAGAACCAATGCCATATTTGGAAATATCTGAGATGCTATTTAAGAATTGCCGATCAATTTGTGTCATTTGACCAATTTTTTCTTCGAGGGTCATAACCTGTAAAAGCGAGTCAACAAATACTTTATCTGTTGCAAGTTGTTCGCTTTTTGAATCGGAACATCCTATCAAATAAAGAAAAAGTATTGAAGTTATCAGTCTCATAAATTTGTTAATCATTATTACCTCTTTTTATCTGTGTTTCTCTCAACTAGGCTGACAGGAATCAGAGTTTTTTTTGCAGAACCACCCAATTTGATTTGACCCTTAATCAACCTTATTAAATAATCAAGCGCCTCAATGGCTAATTGATCTACATTAGTATTAATTGTTGTGAGTTTTGGATAGAAAATTTTACTAAATAAAATATTATCATATCCAATAATAAA
Organism: uncultured bacterium; assembly: GCA_964386795.1. Taxonomy (GTDB): domain Bacteria; phylum Fidelibacterota; class Marinisomatia; order Marinisomatales; family TCS55; genus TMED108. The sequence goes on along the minus strand of CAYLUE010000026.1, from coordinate 1,639 downwards.
ATAATCTCCAGGGATTTTAATATTTTTTTCTAATGCAGCATGGATGAACCCTACTGCCATTTGATCATTGCTCGCAAATATACCAATTTTATTAACCTTCTTTTTATGAATATCTTGAAATGCTTTTTCTCCTGATTCAAAAGAATAGTCCCCCTTGTAATTCCATAATACCTTTCCTCCAGTTTTATTAATAGTATCATTAAATCCATTCTTACGAAGATCTGCCTCCCATTTTTCTGATGGTCCATGAATGACACCAAATTTTTTAATTCCTGAATTAATAAATTGATTTGCAGCTAGCGAACCACCCTGATAGGAATCAAAAGTAAAAGTATCAAAGACCGGTTCGTAGACTGGTGCAATAGATATAATTGGATAGCCTTTTAAACTTTTTTTAATTACGTTATATCCAAAAGGATCAAGAGTTGGTAAGAATAGAATGAATCCATCATGGGTTTGAGATAAATACAATAACTGCTTTTTAATTGATGGATTATATCTAAGCGAATGAATGGTAAGAGTATGATTATGTTCAGAGCATATTCGATCAAAGCTTGCGTAAAGGTAGGCATAGAATTCTTCTGAAAAGTGTTGCGTAATAAGCGCAATGTCTAGAATGCGATTAGAGGATGGTGAAGTTTCTCGATATTTGCTGTATCCTATCTCGCGCGCAACAGAAAGAATTCTTTTTGCGCTTCTAGAATCACCACTAATCTTATTTGCTAGTACGCGTGAAACTGTTGATAATGAATAGCCGGTTAAATTTGATATTTCTTTTAATCCTGTTGACATTTTAATCAATAAAAGTATTTGCATATTTTATGCAAAAAATTTGCATAATAAAAGAATGTTATTTGCGTACTATAAAATTTATTGATATTTTGCATTGCCCTGAGCACAATTTGATAATTATTTGAGAGAGGTTTCTTATGAAAAAAATGCTATCGTTTAGTTTTATTAGTTTATTTACGCTTTCACAATCCTTTTCACAGATCGTGATAAATGAAATTCACTACAACCCTTCGGCCGGGCAAGGCCCCGATGAACACTATGAGTTTGTCGAATTATTTAATGCCGGTCAATCTGATGTTGATTTAACCGGTTATGTATTTATGTTAGAAGATGATGACAGAACATACCAGAAAAAAACTACCTTGGGATCTCTCAGTATAGCCGCTGGGTCATATGCTATTATTTCTATTGATACTACTTATCAAGTTGGGTATACTGCATATAAGAATTTATCTGTACCAGTTTATCGCTTAAATGAAGGAAAAGTTGGTTCAGCTGCACAAACTATATTAATTAATGCTGGTGCAAAGATCTCTCTACTAAATGGAACAACCACTATCGATGAGGCTGACTATTATTCACACACATATGTTTCCGGTGGAGATTATGATCCTTCAAATGGAGGTGGCAAAAGTGATGAGTTAAAAGATTTTACCTCAGACAATTGGGGCGCTGGAACTGGGAGGGATGAATGGGGTCCAAGCACTGCCGATAATGGGACTCCTGGTGCGCAAAATTCAATTTTCAATGGAACTGCTTGGGCACCCAAGCCTGTACGTACGCATGCCGCAGGAACTTGGACAGGTGATACCACTCCCATGATCAATTCCATGGATGCGGCATCTAC
>CAYLUE010000025.1:14629-22852 GCA_964386795.1 uncultured bacterium | reverse complement strand
GCAGAGGCTTTATTATATAATCCAAATTTATCCTTTGATTATACTTATGATTTTGATCCTGGATTTACAGATGCAGCTAATGGTGATTTTTCCCTTTCTGGTACATCCCTTGCTCTTGGTAAAGGAACTAGTAATTGGGATACGTATATTTCACTTTATGCACCTACAATAGATATGTTAGGCAATGTTAGGCCTTCACCTACAGGTACCAATCCTGATCTCGGTCCTTATGAGAACGCATTAGGTAAATCACCGGCGCCGCCCCAAGTAGAAGGTCTTATTGCGAAGGGTGGTAGCGGACAAATTACTTTAACGTGGAATACTTCTCCTGAAAAAGCAGAAGATGCTAATATTAAGTATAAAATTTATATGGACACTAAGACGGTAATTAGAAGTACAACGACATTAGTTAGCGAAACCCAGGATACTACATATACTGCAACTGGTCTAAATAATGCTTCTAGATATTATTTTCAAGTTACTGTTGTAAATAGTGCAGGCTATGAAAGTGCTCCCGCCAGCATCGCTCTTTCACCATCGCATACTGGACCAATTTGGTGGGTAGCAACCGATGGCAATGATAATACTGGAGATGGAAGTATTGGTGGACCATTATCCTCTATATTAAAAGCGATGGAAAAAGCAGCTTCTGGTGATACGGTGATGCTAAAACCAGGCACCTATAATTTTAATGAAATGAGATATCCTATAGAAGTATATGATCCATCGCAACAGTACCCGACCCAGAAAACGTTTGAAAAACTTGTCATAATGTCCCAAAAAGGTGCAGCCTCCACAATTATTGATGCGCAAAAGCAAGGTAGACACTTTATGATTGCTGCAAGTGAAAGTGGTTCTATGGATTCAACATTCCAGTTTGTTGGTCTCACCTTTAGGGGTGGTCGCTCTAGTGATAGGGGCGGTTCATTTGTGATCGAGGTCTATTCCAATTCACCTAGTGGCAATTTTAGTAATATTGTAGCGAAACCTAAGTTCAAGGATTGTGTTTTTGTTGATAATGCGACAGGTGATTCAAGCGGTGGTTTTAGCTATGGTGAAGGTGGCGCAATATACGCGTCGGATGCATCACCAATTTTTGAGAACTGTGTATTTGATAGTAATTATGCAATGCAAGGTGGCGCAATCAATTTCAGTGGTAATTCGTCCATGGATATTGCACCCAGTTATATCCGTAATTCTACTTTCAAAAATAATTCTGCATATAACAATAGCGGAAATGCATATGGTGGCGCAATCGCAGTGGGAACTATCTTTGAATTAATTATTACCAATTCAACATTCAAGGACAATAGCGCTGGTGTAAATGAGGGTAGTGCTGCTGGTGGTGCAATTTATATTTCATCCAATTGGGATCCATTTAACGACCCCGTAGTTGAAGTTTCTAATTCACGCTTTAGTAAAAATGTTACCTTTTTTAATACATCTGGTGTTTCGCAAGGCGGCGCACTTTATGTTGGTGGTCCTTTTGAAATGCTTGGGTCTGTGGTAGATAGTAATTATTCTGCCAATGCTGGTGGTGGAATTTTTATTGAACAGGATTCTAAAAATAAAAACGGCGGTAATTATAAAGGCTTTGTTGAGCTAATCAATAATACCATTGTTAATAATGTAGCAAGCGGGAATAGCTCTAGCTACTCAGGTTTTGGCGGCGGTATTGTAGATTGGAATATTGATCAGCATGAAAGTATTTGGTTCAACAATATCATTTGGGGTAATCAAACCAATAATGGAAATGAACCCGTTCATGGCGTCTTTTTAAATATAAATGCTAATCAAAATGTAAAAAATCAAGGAACGAGTTGGAACGGTTACAATAATATCCAAGATGTAGCTGAGATCAAATCATTCTATGATTATGATTTTGGTGAAAATACGATTAGCGTAGATCCAAATTTTAAAAGCGCAGGTTCGTTTCAGCTATCCGATGGAAGTCCTATGATCGGTGCAGGTGCTACGGTCTTTCATGGGGATATTACCGCTCCTTCTATCGATATTGATGGGAATAGAAGACCTTCACCATCTGGTTCTAATCCAGATCTTGGAGCCTATGAGAACTCGTTAGCAAAGTCCCCTTACCCAGACGCGGTACAAGGACTCATTGCAGAAGAGCTCACCAAAAGCGTTCAGCTAAAGTGGTCTGCGAACAATGCTTTAAATATCAAACACTATAATGTCTATTACTCTTTAGATAAAACGGTAAATAGAAGTGAATTAACTAAAGCGACTAGCATAGCTGACACAGCTTATCTTGTAACAAATTTAACCAATGGAACCGAATATCATTTTGTGGTGAGTGCCGTAGATACATTAGACTTTGAAGGTCCTTTTTCTCAGATGGTCTCTGCGATTCCAAAATTTGATGGACCCAACTGGTGGGTAAGCCCCTCCGCTTCGATGGATGGCGATGGTAGCTTTAGTTCGCCATTTAATTCTATAGGTTTGGCGATCAATGAAGTAGCAGAGCGTGGCGACACCATCAGACTGCAAGCCGGTACTTATGGGGAAACTAATTTATTTTTTACTGCTACTGATCAATCTCAAACGGGAGGCCAACCTGGTGGTGGTGATCCTCAGCAACAAAATCTGGTCAAAGAGATTGCGTTGATTGGAGCCAGCGGTGCTGACAATACAATCCTAGATGGAAACTATAATAGTTCGCATTTGCAGTTTAATGAATTAGAAAGCGTATTAATCAGAGGCATTACATTTACCAAAGGATCTACGATGGGTTATGGTGGATCGGTTCAAGCGCAAAATGTAGATTCGCTTGTTTTTCAAAATGTCATTTTCCATGAAAATAGTTCAGAGCAAGGTGGCGGCGCTGTAGCGCTTAATGGCGGCGAGGCTTATTTTACCAATGTTCTATTTAATAAAAACAGGGTCACATTTGGCGGTTCTGATAATCAGATGGGGCAAGGCGGCGCTGTTATTTTATTCAATGGCGGCGATCCGCAAAGTACAGACTATGCAGATGCATCGTTTGTTAATTGTATATTTCAAGAGAATGGTATCAATGGTAGCTCTAATGGCGCCTCTGCTCATGGAGCGGTTATTCATGCGTATGAAGGAACCGGAATTGAAGTCATTAGAAGCAAATTTGAAAGAAACTATATCAATGTTCAAGGTGGAAGCTCATCGTTTGCTAATGCACTCATAACAATTTTTACTGGTGGCAATGTTTCTTCATGGGATGATTACCCAGTTCCCATTATTCATCAATCTCTTTTTGAGGAAAACTATATTGAATCTGATGGTGATGCGCTTAGCTCACTGATTGATTCCAATGCCCCCCTTTCATTTTACAATAATCTTGTGATCAATAATAATGTGGGAGGTAAAGGCGCCAATACAATGATTGCGCTCAGCGCAAACAAAGACCAAACTGGAAACGCAGCGGTTTCTAACATCGTGAACAATACATTTTATGCTAACGGTGGAACCAATTCATTTTTAGATGTTACAGGTACAGATGAATATGTAAATGTTACCAATAACATTATATGGGCCAATAATAAAGGACAGAATCAAAGTAGCGATATTTATAAAGCTTCCGGCACTACGGTTTATGTTGAAACAAACATTTTTGAATCTGATCTTGGCGGCTCATTTACTTCTGTAGACAATATCAATGAAGATCCAAAGCTCAGAAATCCAGCTAGTGGTGATTATAGGCTTCAAGGTAATAGTCCCGGTATTGATGCGGGAGTTGAAACAGGTGATATATTCGATTATAGAGGATATTATAGAGTAGGAAAACCAGACATTGGTGCAATTGAATCTGGTGCAAGTAAATATATTCTTGTAATCCAAGATGATATCGTAGGAGATAAGGATACGACCTTTGTGACGCGTGAAGACACGTTAGAGTTTACCATTACCACAAATGACATTAATGGAAATTTGGTCAATAGCAATGAAAGTGTTCAATGGAGCATTTTCCCATCGGCTAAATATGTAAATCTTATTTCATCTGATCCAACTACATCTGGTGGTAGTGCAACCGCAAGGTTTAAAGTATCAGACCAAGCAAAAGGCAAGGGATTCCGTTTTAGAATAGAAGCTGAGATCGGAGAAGGTATCATGCGCTCAGAAATGTATGTGATTGAAGAGCTGGTCACTGGTGCACCTCCCCCTGTTCCTGTATTAACTATTACGCCTGATGGATGGTCAACGGAGCCTGACTTTACAATATCCTGGACTATACCAAATTGGTCTGAAGGACGGGATCTGCTTGGTGCGATCGTTGAGATCAATGATGGCATTAATTTTTATGATGAGTTTGTTGGATTCCCTGAAAACAATCCGCTCAAAGCCTATGCGTTCAGCGTACCGGAGCCAGGAGCTTTTGATGCTTCGATTCGTTTAATGGATGAATATGGAAATGAGGACCCGGATAGCGCAAAAACGGTTCAAGCGCTTTATGATAATATTCAACCTGAAGCATTTATGATTAATGGACCAAATTCCTATACCGATCAAAATGGTGATTTAGAGGTGAATTGGGTATCAGACGTACCAAGATTTGAATGGCAAAATTTTGGAGACTATCCATCTGGAATCGAAAAATGGATATTATATGTAAATGATAATGAATTTGGATCGTATGATGATAAAGTAGAGTTTGTGGATCAAGATGCTGCTCTAGTAGACTCAAGCAAAAAGCTACAAGATGGACAGTATGAATGGTATGTAAAGACCGTTGATTATGCAGGTAATTCAACGAATTCTGATACCGCATATTTTGGGGTTGATCTAAATCCACCGCTTATTGTTCATAATAATCCGCTAACCTCAGTGGATGAGGGATCTACCACGCCATCAATTAATGTACAAGTATCAGATGGCGGATCAGGAGTTGAAGATGTTTATCTAAACTATCGCCGCTCTGGCAGTAACTCAGGTTTTGTTACAGTCCAATTATGGAACGATGGAGAAATAACACCTTCCAGTATTCCAGGCAGTGATATTCGCTCTGAAGGAGTGGAATATTTTATTGAGGCAGTGGATAAATTAGGTAATTATAGCGAATGGCCATTTGATTACAATGGAAAATATGTCCAATCTGTGGTGGCGAGAACCCAAAATAATGTGACGACAGCTGATTATTGGTCTGCAGGTATTCCAACGGGTACGGATACATCAGCCTACCAGCTATTCTCCATACCGTTTACTACCAATAAAGGATTAAACGCAATTACAGAAGTGCTTGGTCTACCTGATGAATTTAAATACCGCTTATATGGATGGAATAATGGATGGGATGAATTCACAGAAACCAACTCAATCAATATCAGCTTAGGCAATGCATACTTTTTCATATGGGATAAGGAACAGTATCCTGATCTCTTGCAATTAAATTTTGATTTTGGAACTGGTGAATCAACACCTACGTCGCCCCCGTATGAAATTCCTGCAGCAGTAGGTGAATGGAAATTCTTCGGTAATCCTTATAACTTCCCGGTCAACTTGATCGATGTTAGAACGCAAGGCGATGTACCAATTACTGATGGTGGTAGTATATATACATGGAGTAGCTTTGGAGGATGGACAAATCCCGGTTCTACTTTAGAGCCTTGGAAGGGGTATATCTATAAATCTGCTACGGACCCAGATATTTATGTGGATGGCACGGGGGATGTATTTGGCAAAAGACTTGCTAAAACAATGACCCCTGATATTCAAAATATTACCATGGATGGCAATGAATGGGTTATCAATATATTGGCATCAACCGGCAGATCAAGGGATGAGTCCAACTCAGTTGGTGTATTAAACATTGCTTCCGATGGATATGATCGATTGGATGAATTTGAGCCTCCAGCAGTTCCAGGCAATATATCCTTATCGATAAACAATCTCGAACGTGATGATGTGCCAGATCTGTATTCGGTAGATATGCGTACACCAAATGAGGAAGGTCATTATTGGGATATTAAAGTGCTTGCCCCAACCAATGGTCAGCGTACGTATCTTTCTTTTGAAGGATTGGGTTATGTTCCAGATGAATATGATATATTCATTATTAATAAGACCAATAAACAGGCACAAAACTTAAAGTGGGAAAACACTTATCGTTTTGCTAACACAGGACCAGAATCTTATTTAAAACAGGATTTACGACTTGTGATTGGATCAAAAGATTTTGTTCAAGAAAATAATGCTGGCGTTAGTCTGTATCCAGACGCTTTTGTATTAAGTCAGAATTATCCTAATCCATTTAATCCGCAAACGTCCATTATGATCAGTTTCGAAGAAGATGCTCAAATTGATTTAGTGATTTATAATCTATTAGGTGAGGAAGTTACTAGACTAGCATCTAACGAATTTAGACCAGCTGGATATTATAACTTTATCTGGAATGGAAAGAATGCGGCTAATGCCAAAGTATCTACAGGGGTTTATCTCTATCATGCGATGGTGCGCGATCGAAATGGAAAGACGGTATTGAACAAAACAAAGAAGATGGTATTCTTAAAATAGCTATTTATTGTAGCATGCTCTATATATAAGGTGTGCTTTGCATAAAATAATTATTTTATTCTTGGCATTTTCGTGCCCGTCATTCAGCCAAACTAAGTTTAGCAGATACGATGCAAAACCTACCGTAGCGCTCTTCACATTTGAGGGGAAAGGCATGAAAGATGAAGATGCTGCGCTTTATACGGGACACCTTAGGCTTGCATTACATCAAACAAAATCATTTGTCCTGGTAGAGAAAAATCAAATCAATGAATTATTATCTGAAAAGAAATACGATAGAGTCGATTGCAATCAAAGCGATTGCGCTATAGAAATTGGAAGATTGATTGGCATCAAGAAGGCCATTGTAGGTTCATTTGAATTAGTTGCAGATACATGCGTGATTTCAGGTCAATTACTTGATATTGAATCTCGTGAAGCAGAAAAAACTGCTACCAGAACCTATATTGGAGATCTTGAAGGCATTGATCCATACGTTCAAATTATGGCATGGGAATTTGCCGGTTTAGATACGCCCAAAGATATTCTTGCTATTGTTGAGCCTGCTGAGGAGCCTGAAAAACAGAGTCGGTGGAAGTGGTTGAGCTGGATCATTAAACCCTTTAATTATATTGCCAATCGTGCTCGAGAATTCTTACCTTCATCAAGTACAAAATGAAAAATATTGTGACTATTTTTAAACGTACCCTACTTTTATCGATTTCAATTACCACCCTGCTTTTTGGACAAAAGGAATTTGGTAAAATCACCTTACCTCTTGGTAGGGTTCAAGTGCAGAAAAATGGCGCAGGCGCATTTAAAAAAGCAATGCCTAGAATGCCAATCCATGAAAATGATATCATTAAGACTCTTGCAAAATCCCGTTGTGAAATTTCTTTAGTTGGAGGTGGTAAGCTTAGGATTGGACAAAATTCAGAACTCGAGATTACCTTGGCCAATGTCAAGCCTATGGAAAAGAATTTTGGAGCAACTTTAAAAAAAGGCGATGTTTGGGTTGCTGCTAAAGCTGCGTTTGGTGAAAAAAAGAATGTTGCCGTTAGAACTCCAACAGCGGTTGCTGCGATACGTGGAACAAAATATAGAGCTAAATCCGGTCAAGATGAGAGTTCTGTTTTGGTGTATCAAGGAAAAGTGGATGTGAATGCTGCCAAAAATGTTATTGATGCTAGAAAAAAGCAGATGCAGCAGGGTGGTCAGCCGCAGGGTGGAGGCGCGCCTAAATTTAAGCTAGGCCCTGTCACCGAAGTAAAAGCACCGGACCAAGTTGCAGGCCCCTATGAAGTTTCATTAGAAGATTGGGTGAGCTTAGTTGAAGGCATGCAAATTAATGTTAGAAAAGATGGAAAATATTCTATGTTTAAATTTGATCAAGATTCAGACGCAGGTCTAGATTTTGTGAAATGGAATAAAGAGCAAGATGCTAAGGATGGAAATTAATCCGTGAAAAAAATGTTAGATAATTTAGAGGACTTATCAGTTGAGTCTTCTTTGGTTATACTAACAGATTTTTTCAAGCGCGTTGGCGCTGGTATTGTGATTGGCCTTTTAATGGCCATTTTTTTTGGCTGGTCCAGCTATAAAATAGGTTTTATTAGTTCTCTTCTGGAGGGCTATGAATTTATTTCGTATGATTCTAGAATGAGGGCTCGAACTGCAAATGTTGAACAAATGTCGATTGAAGATGTGGTAATTATCGATATTGATAATACTTCTGTTGGTCCA
>CAYLUE010000025.1:0-14529 GCA_964386795.1 uncultured bacterium | reverse complement strand
GGTCGTATGTATGTTAATTATTATGGAATGTTTCAAACATTCTATTATTTACCCTATAGTTATTGTATGGATCCAGAAATGTTGCCCCCGGACTACTGGCAGGATAAGGTTGCATTCGTAGGTGCTTCCCTACCTGGCTTAATGGACTTGAGAAATACTCCCGTTCAGGAAACATTTGCAGGGGTAGAAATACATGCTAATGTGATGCATAGTATATTACAAGATAGCTTTGTTCAAGTAAGAGATTCTAGATCCACCTTTTATACTATTCTACTAATTTGTTTAGTTATGGGCATTACAATCTCATTTCCTAAAAAACCATTTTATGCATTACCTATACCAATCATTGCAATAGTGGGGTGGATTATATATGCAAACCTTCAGTTTATCAATAATCTTGTTATGCTTGAGGTTGTGCGGCCTATTTTATCAGTGATTGGGACATTTGGTGGAATATTTTTATACAATTATTTTGGCGCAGAAAAAGATAAACGGTTTTTGAAGAATACGTTTAGTACCTATATCTCACCTGAGTTAATTGATCAAATGTATGACGCAAAAGAACAACCAGCCCTTGGCGGCGAAGAAGGATACCATACTGCATTCTTTACAGATATTCAGAGCTTTTCAGGTTTTTCAGAAAAGCTATCTGCTCCTGATCTTGTTGAACTATTAAATGATTATTTAACTGAAATGACCGATATTCTTTTAAAGAATAAAGGGACACTCGATAAATATATTGGCGATGCAATTGTAGCTTTTTATGGCGCACCAGCTCCTGTTGATGATCATGAATACTGGTCTTGTTTGACCGCTGTAAAGATGCAAGAAAGATTAGCAGAGCTAAGAGAAAAATGGCAATCTGAAGGAGATAGGTGGCCAGAGATTGTGCATAATATGCAAAATCGGATAGGAATCAATACAGGCAAATTAGTGACTGGGAATATGGGCTCTACGATGCGCATGAATTATACGATGATGGGGGACACAGTCAATCTTGCCGCAAGACTAGAAGCATCTGCAAAACAATACGGTATCTATATTCAAGTTGCTGAAGAAACATATAAAGCCTGCAAGGACCAATTTATTTGGAGAGATTTAGATTATGTGATTGTGATGGGAAAAACCGAACCAGCGCAAGTATTTGAATTAATTTCCGAAAAAGGTAATATGCCCAAAGGGTATGATAAGTTATTACCCGCATACGATGAAGCATTAAAATTATATAGAAATCAAGAATGGGAAAAAGCAGTTGATGCGTTTAAAACATCAAATGAATTAGAAGATATGTTTCCCGGCAGAAAAACGAACCCAAGTCAAATTTATATTCCACGCTGTGAGCATTATAAAGATAATCCACCAGGCGATAATTGGGATGGTTCTTGGGCATTAACTAAAAAATAAGTAAGAGATGAGCCTAGCCTTTTATACAGCGGATGATGTTCAAGCCGCTGTTTCAATGAAAGAAGCAATCAGTGCGATGAAATTAGCATTCTCCTCATTAAGCAATGGAGATGCAATTGTTCCTCCCCGGATTAATATGCCTATTGATGAATTCAATGCGCATCATTTATCTATGCCATCCTATCTTAAAGGTGAAAAATATTTTACTATCAAATTAATCAATGTTCATAATGATAACCCTGCTATTGGACGTGACTTAATTAATGGTGTTATACTTGTAATGAATGTTAAAACGGGTGAATGCCTAGGGCTAATAGATGGCAAATCTGTGACAGCGCTTCGAACAGGCGCAGCCTCCGGTCTTGCAACAGAATTATTATCAAATAATAATGCGTCAAAAGCGGTTATTTTTGGTAATGGCGCACAAGCAAAAAGTCAAATCGAAGCAATACGATGTGTAAGAAATTTAGATTCAATTAAAGTTATAGGGAGAAGCAATAAAAAGGTGGAGTTATTTTGCGCGGAGTTTGATGATATAGTTTCGATGGGGGATATGAACGATTTGGTTGATGCAGATATTATTTGTACAGCAACCAGCGCTTCGAAGCCTTTATTTGAAAGTAGTCATATTTCAAAGGGAACGCACATTAATGCGGTTGGTGCCCATGGTAGAACTAAAAGAGAATTGCCATCAGAGCTGATTCAAAACTCAAGAGTATACGTTGATTCATTGATTTCAAGTCAATCAGAAGCTGGTAATCTCATTATCCCAATTGAACATGGTGACTATAAATGGAATCAAATTGAATGCGAAATTGGTAATCTTATCAATTCAAATATTCAAGGGAGAGCCAATGAATCTGACATTACAATTTTTAATTCTGTAGGAAGTGCTATTCAAGATTTAGTCATATCGGCGATAATTATGGAAAAGAATTAAATGGATAAAAATAGCTCCATCCTTTTATTAGATGACGGAAAAAAGTTTGAGGGAAAACCATTTGGATTCAATGGCGAGACAATTGGTGAAGTATGTTTTAATACCGGTATGACCGGCTATCAGGAAATTCTAACAGACCCATCTTACTGCAAACAAATAGTAACAATGACCAGTCCACATATCGGAAATTATGGCGTAAATGAAGAAGACGTCGAATCTGATAATATTCAAGTATCAGGATTTATAATTAAAGAAGAGACATTAATCCCATCCAACTGGAGATCGGTAACATCAATCGGAGATTATTTAAGAAAGAATAAAGTTGTTGGTATTCAACATCTTGATACTAGAGAGCTCACAAGACATATTAGAGATAATGGCGCTATGAATGGTATTATCTCATCCACAGATAGTAATGTTGATAGTTTAAGAGAAAAATTAAATAAAGCACCATCAATGAATGGGCTTGATTTAGCAAAAGTTGTTAGCACAAAAAAAATCTATGAATGGTCATCAGATGGAAAATACAAGATTGCTGCAATTGATTATGGTATCAAGCACAATATTTTAAATCTTTTAACCAAAAATAATTGTAGGGTTACGGTGTTTCCAGCAAAAACATCAGCGGAAGAAATTCTAAAATTTAACCCTGATGGTGTTTTTTTAAGTAATGGACCTGGCGACCCAGCTGCTGTAACATATGGAATTGAAATGGTCAAGGAGCTACTTGGTAAAAAGCCAATATTTGGTATATGTCTTGGTCATCAGATTTTATCGCTAGCACTCGGAGCAAGTACGTTCAAACTTAAATTTGGCCATAGAGGCATTAATCACCCTGTAAAAAATATGGTATCTAACAATGTTGAAATCACTAGCCAGAATCATGGGTTTGCTGTTGACATAAACTCTTTACCTGAAAATGTTATCTCAACGCATATTAACCTAAATGACAATACAAGCGAAGGAGTTCAGTGTGAAGACTTAAAGGCATTTTCTGTTCAGTATCATCCTGAGTCTAGTCCGGGTCCGCATGATAGTAGATATTTATTTAATAAATTTATTGATTTAATTGAGGGGAACGTACTTGCCTAAACGAGATGATATTAACTCCATTTTAATTATTGGAGCTGGTCCAATTGTGATTGGTCAAGCCTGTGAATTTGATTATTCAGGAACGCAGGCTACCCAAGCCTTAAAAGAAGAGGGATATAGAATTATATTAGTTAATTCTAATCCAGCAACAATAATGACAGATCCAAACCTAGCAGATGCTACCTATATTGAGCCCATAACAATTGATTATGTTGAAGCTATAATAAAAAAAGAGAAGCCCGATGCAATACTCCCTACAGTTGGTGGGCAAACCGCATTAAATATTGCTATAGATTTATATAATGAAGGAATATTAAAAAAATATGGAATACAGCTCATTGGTGCACAGGTTGAAGCAATAAACAAAGCAGAGGACCGCGAACAATTCAAAGCAGCGATGGACGAAATTGGTATTGATACCGCTCAAGGGAGATTTGTGCATTCATGGGATGAAGCTGAACAATTATTAGATACGATACAGTTCCCAATGATTATACGACCATCATTTACATTAGGAGGAACGGGAGGTTCCGTAGCATACAATTATGAAGAATTTCAGACGTTAGTTGAAAATGGATTAAATGCTAGCCCAATTAATGAAGTATTGATTGAAGAATCATTATTAGGATGGAAAGAATATGAGCTAGAAGTCGTTAGAGATAAATCTGACAATGCAATTATTATATGCTCGATTGAAAATATAGACCCTATGGGAGTACATACCGGCGATTCTATTACTGTGGCACCCTCAATGACATTAACAGATAAAGAATTTCAACTAATGAGAAATTGGTCCATTCAATGTTTGAGAAAAATTGGAGTTGAAACAGGCGGATCAAATGTTCAGTTTGCCGTTAACCCAGATACAGGTCGATGTATAATAATCGAGATGAATCCACGGGTTAGCCGTTCATCAGCGCTTGCATCAAAAGCTACAGGATTTCCTATAGCAAAAGTTGCGGCTAAACTTGCAGTAGGATATACACTTGATGAATTACCAAATGAAATCACCGGAAAAACATTAGCAGCTTTTGAACCAACTATAGATTATGTAATTGTTAAAGTACCTAGGTTTGATTTTGAAAAATTTCCATCAGCCAGTGGTCATCTTGGAGTACAAATGCAGAGCGTTGGCGAAGTAATGTCTATTGGAAGAACATTTAGAGAGTCTTTGCAAAAGGCATTTCGATCATTGGAAGTTGGATTAAATGGGTTAGAACCAAAAATTATCAAGGAAGATGATCCAGAGCTTAGTAGAGCTCGCACACTTGATATGAATACTTTGCAGTATGCAACCAGTTTTAGATTATTAAAAGTTAGGCAAGCTTTTGCAGAAGGAGCTTCTGTTGATGAAGTTTTTCAATCGACAAAAATAGATCCATGGTTTTTACACCAAATAAAATTTTTGGTTGAGTGTAATTCTAAAACATCGTTGTTAGAATTAAAGCAAAATGGATTTTCAGATTCCCAAATTTCAAAAATGTTAAATAAAACTGAACAAGAAATAAGATCTGAAAGAAAGAAAAGTTTGATAGTGCCATCTTACAAGGTCGTAGATACTTGTGCAGCAGAATTTGTAGCAAAAACCCCCTATTGTTATTCATCTTATGATTCTGAAAATGAAATAAAACCTTTGGAAGGGAAGAAGGTGATCATACTTGGAGGCGGTCCAAATCGCATTGGCCAGGGAATTGAATTTGATTATTGTTGTGTGCAGGCGGTATTTGGTTTACAGGATCAAGACTATAAAACGATCATGGTCAATTGTAACCCTGAGACGGTAAGTACTGATTTTGATTTAGTGGATAGGCTCTATTTTGAACCAGTAACATATGAAGACGTATTAAATATAGTAGAGTTTGAAAATCCAGATGGTGTTTTAGTGCAATTTGGTGGACAGACCCCATTAAAAATAGCAAAGGAACTAGACAAAGCTGGTGTCCCAATTATTGGTACATCTCCTAAGAATATAGATTTAGCAGAAGATAGAGAGAAGTTTGGGAAAATACTAGATAGGCTCAAAATTGAATGTCCAAAATATGGAACCGGTAGAACACTTGAAGAGGTTCTTGTTATCGCAGATAATATTGGCTACCCAATTTTAGCAAGACCAAGCTATGTTCTAGGTGGTCGTGCTATGGAAATTGTTTATACCAAACAACAGTTGGTAGAATATATTTCAAGAAATGCAGATGTTACAGAAGGACATCCTATTTTAATTGATCAATTTCTTGAAGATGCATTTGAATTTGATGTTGATGCGCTATGCGATGGTAAAATAGTTCATATCGGCGCCATCATGCAGCACATAGAAGAGGCTGGTATTCATTCGGGGGACTCTGCTTGTGTATTACCTCCATATAGAATTTCTTCAAACGCCATGAATGAAATTACACGAATTACTGAAGTTCTAGCTTTAGAGCTTAATGTGGTTGGATTAATTAATTTACAGTTTGCTTATAAGGATGGTAAAATTTATGTATTAGAAGTTAATCCAAGAGCAAGTAGAACAACCCCATTTGTAAGCAAAGCAACGAATGTACCTCTTGCCAGAATTGCTGCACAACTTGCAACAGGTGCCAAGTTAAAGGATTTCCAACTTAAAGAATGGGATGACATAGGTCATGTTGCAATAAAGGAAGCAGTGTTGCCATTTAATAAATTTCCAGATGAATCAACATATTTAAGCCCAGAAATGAAATCGACAGGAGAAGTAATGGGGATTTCGCAATCAATGGGTGAATCATTTAAAAGGGCGTCTATTAGCGCTGGAAATAATATACCTTCAAAAGGTACAGTCTTTATTTCTGTAAATGATTCAGATAAACTAGATATGATTCCTATAGCGCGAGATTTCTCAGAGCTAGGTTTTGACATTATTGCAACTCACGGCACAGCCTCAGAGTTGAATCAAAATGGAATGAATGCGAAGCCAATATATAAAGTTGGTGAGGGTAGGCCAAACGTTGTAGATGGAATAAAAAATGATGAGATAAACTTAGTTATCAATACCCCTCTAGGAAAACAAGCAAGATATGATGAAGAATCAATTGGTAAGGCTTGTATTCAAAAAGGCATTGTGTCTATTACAACACTCTCAGGAGCAAATGCTGCAGTGAGAGCAATCAGAAGATCTAAAGATAAAATTCTGGTAAAATCTATCCAAGAGTATCATTCGTGATTTAATAAAAGCTGAAAAGCTTCAAGGTAGCCATCTTTGCCTTTACCAGAAATCTTTTTCAAGCAGACATCACTAATTACAGAAATAGCGCGGAAATCCTCTCTTGAATTAATATCAGATAAATGAACTTCTACTGTAGGAATATTTATCGATACGATCGCATCTCGTATTGCATAGGAATAGTGTGTGTAAGCGCCAGGGTTAATTATAATTCCATTAAATTCATTAATAGAATTGTGAATTTCATCGATGATTAAACCTTCGTGGTTTGATTGAAACCAATCGACTGAATATTTATTTATATCTATATTATTGTTAAGCCAATTTTCAATATCTGACAGGCTTTCAGATCCGTAAACATCAGGCTCTCTAATCCCAAGTAAGTTTAAATTAGGGCCATTAATAATTTTAATTTTCATTCTAGCGCCTTTAGTGATTTGCGGATTATTTCTTTAGAAATATCGGTATCTATTTTAGTATTACCTAATCCGTCGAGCAAAATAAAGCTTAGTTTGCCATTATGGTACTTTTTATCAAAATTGATGTATTGAATAATTTGATCATAATCAAGTTCATCTAATTTAGGTAGTGGTAGTTTATTTATTAGCTCAATCATAAAATTATACTCATCATTATTTATTAATGATTTTTTATTTGAAATCCATGATGCACATTTCATTCCATAGCTAATTGCTTCGCCGTGCCTAATGCTATCGTAGCCTATATGGGATTCTAAAGCATGTCCAACTGTATGTCCAAAATTTAATATTCTCCTCAGATCGTTTTCTTTTTCATCTGCTGATACAATTTCAGCTTTTATCTCACAGCATCTTTCAATTGCAATGGAATATGGAAAGCTATTTAAGTCATTAACCCACTCATTTAGATTGATTAAAAATTCACTATCATGTATTGCGCCATATTTAATTATTTCTCCAATTCCAGATATTGTTTCATCAACTGGAAGAGTAGATAATAATTCTGGATCAATTAGCACACTACCTGGTTGGTAAATAGTCCCAATTATATTTTTGGTTCTTAAATAGTTCAATCCGGTCTTTCCGCCAATAGAAGAATCAACCATAGCTAGCAATGTTGTAGGGATTTGGTAGTATTTAATTCCTCTCATATATGTTGACGCAACAAAACCAGCGATATCTCCAACTACACCACCACCTAACGCAAGAATGATCGATGATCTGTCGCAGTTACATTCAAGAAGTTTTGTAATAATCTGCGTATATATTTTTATATCTTTGGAGCTTTCACCATCTTCAATCGTAATTTTATTTACATTAAATCCATTATCATTAAGTTGGTCAAATAAATCATTTCCATAATGCTTCATTATAGACCGTTGCGAAATAATAACCCATTTTTGATTAGTATTCTTCTTTTTCAAAAGCATTGCCAATGAATTAATTAAACCATCCTCAATGATTATTGAATATGATCTATTACCGAGATTCATTGGTATCTTTTTCATTATTTATAAAACTCCAATTATATAATCTGTGATTTGTTTTTTTGATTTATCATTGATTTCAATTACTTGATCAGCCAAGTTATAGTATAAGTCTTTTCTTTGTTTCCATATTTGTTCAAGTTGATTCTCAATAATTCCATCATTTAGTAGAGGCCTATTATTTTCACTGCTTAATCGGTCAGCTAATACATTAATATTTGATAACAATAGTAAGCATTTTCCATTCTCTTTAATAAAATCTCGATTCTTTTTTTTCAATACTATTCCACCACCACACGCTACAATAGAATCTGTGGATTTTTCTAATATGAGTGATTCAATTTCACGAAATCCTTCTTCACCATATTTATCAAATATATTGTTTATTGGCATATTAAAATGCTTTTCTACCTCTTCATCTGTATCTACAAAACTGATTTTCATATTATTTGATAATAATTTACCAATTGTTGATTTACCTGCGCCCATCATACCTATTAAAAAAATATTATTCAATACTCTGCCGTAGCTTTCATATGCGACTTTAATTGTTTCATACTATCTCCACCAAATTTTTCTAGTAATGCATCTACTAATGAAATACATAACATACTTTCTGATATTATAGAAGCTGCTGGTACCGCGCACGAGTCCGTTCTTTCTTTATGTGCTACTTTTTTATCATGCGTTACTATATCTACGGATCTTAATGGTTTAATTAATGTTGATATAGGCTTCATAGACATCCAAAGGACTATTGGCTGCGCATTGCTCATTCCGCCTTCAATACCCCCAGCATTATTAGTATAGCGTGTATATTTATTACCATCATGGCCAATTTCATCATGCACCTTACTACCAAATTGACTCGCGCTATGAAATCCACTGCCAATTTCTATTCCTTTAAATGCATTTATACTCATTATCATTGATGTAATACGTGCTTGTAGTTTTTGGTTCCATTGTGTGTAAGAACCTAGACCGTAGGGTAGGCCGGTTGCTATAACTTCAAAAACTCCACCTACAGAATCGCCAGATTTCTTAGCATCATCAATTACCTTAATCATATCACCTTCCACTTTTTTATCTAAACATCTTACCGGAGAACTATCCGCAGCTTTATTTAGATCTCTTGGATTCATTTCATATTTTGTTTGATCTTTGATGTCATGTATTTGTACTACTCTACTACCAATGTTTATTCCTACCTCCTCAAGCAGTTTTCTACATATTGTTCCTAACGCGACTCGCATTGTTGTTTCTCTAGCACTTGATCTTTCAAGAACATTTCTAATATCATCAAATCCGTATTTATGAATTCCTGCAAGATCAGCGTGCCCAGGCCTTGGTAGCGTAACTCGTTTGATTTCTTTATCTACTGGTTCAACTGACATTTTATCTGTCCAATTATCCCAGTCTAAATTTTTCACTAAAATTCCAATGGGAGAGGCAAGAGTTTTCCCGTGTCTTACTCCACACCAAATCTCAGCATGATCTTTTTCAATTTTCATACGACCGCCTCTGCCATGTCCCATTTGGCGACGTTTTAATTCATGATCAATATATTCTTCTGTGATTTCTAGGCCAGCTGGTAATCCATCTAAAATTCCTAATAAACCTTTTCCGTGAGATTCTCCAGCAGTCAAAAATTGTAGTCTTTTTAACATAGTTCTGATTTTAAAACCTTTTTTATTTGTTTGAATTTAATTCTATCGATGATATTATCATTTTCCCAGATTTCAGTTGAGGCTAAACCCTGATAAATAAACATATCAAGCCCCCCAATAGTATAAGCACCTTTTTTTCTACATAATCCTAGCCATTTAGTTTCAATGGGATTATAGATTGTATCAATTATGATTTGATCTTCATTAATATCTTTAATATTAAATGGTAGAAATTCTATTTTAGGCCACATTCCAATAGGTGTACAATTAATAATTAAATCAGGAGCTGCGATGATTTTATTATTTATACCATATGACTGAATCCAGCTATCTAGATTGCTTTTTTTATCTTTAGATCGATTGACCACATTGATAGATTTTGGTTTAGACTTAATTAACGCATATGCTATTGCTTTAGCTGCACCACCTGCACCAATAATCAAACAGTTTTTATCTTTTATATCAACATTATTATATATCATTGCATATTTAAATCCGAGCCAATCAGTATTATATCCTTTTTGATTCATTACGCAATTAACTGCTCCAATTTCCTTAGCAATAGTATCTAATGATTTTAAATAAGGCAAAATAGATTCTTTATGAGGTATAGTTACATTATAGAATTTTATGTGATTATTCGAAACAAACGATGAAAGCCCAGTTTCTTTTATTTGATGTTTCTTATAACTAATAAGCGTACCAATTTGGTTGAATATCTCATTATGTAATAATGGACTTAAGCTATGGATAATAGGATCCCCAATGACTGCATATTGCTTCATTGTAAGATGCTTTTTAATGTTGAATAAAATTCGGGAAATGAAATTGATGCACAGGAATCATTATCTAATTGTATATTGCCTGAAGTAATTAGTGATGCAATTTGAAAGGTCATTGCAATCCGATGATCATCGCACGTTTCTATTGATGCACCATGAAGTTTTGTTGGTCCTTCTATAATAAAACCATCAGGTAGCTCTCGAATATTTGCCCCCATTCGTGCAAGGTTATTACATATAGTAGATATTCTATCAGATTCTTTTACTCTTAATTCCTTTGCACCAGTGACTGTTGTTATTCCTTTTGCCTGCGTTGCCATTATTGCTAAAATTGGTAATTCATCAATAATTGATGGAATTTCATTACTACCAATCGTTATTGCTTTTAGTTTTTGATGCGATACTTTTATGTTGCCAATTTTTTCTCCATTTTCTATCCAATTATCTAGATATTCTATTTTGCATCCCATTCGTTTGATTGCTTTAATAAAGCCAGTTCTAGTTTTATTTAATAATATTCTATTCAAAATTAATCTTGAATCTGGAATTAAGATTGCTGCTGCAATAAAAAATGAAGCGGTTGAAGGATCTGATGGGATTGTAAAGTTTAATGGTTTAAAGTCTTCGCTGAATGAAATAGCTGTCCTCATATTATCGCTATTTATTGTGACACCTATATTATTTAACATAATTTCAGAGTGATTTCTTGATATATTTGGCTCGGTATATGTTGTAGATCCAATTGCGCCTATTCCTGCAAATAGTATGCATGATTTGATTTGAGCACTAGCAATAGGTGATTCATAATTGATTCCTTTTAATTGGCTTTTTCGAATCTCAATAGGCGACTTATAATTATTGCTTGATATATCAACCCCCATTTTTTTTAATGGATTTATTACCCTCTTCATAGGCCTACTTGATAAAGATTCATCACCAATTAGAGTAGCATTAATTCCTTGACCAGATAATAATCCAATAAGCAGGCGCATTGTTGTTCCAGAGTTTCCACAATCAAGCGATACATCGGGGTCTTTTAACATCCCGCCATTAACGAAAAGGCCTCCTGGTCCATTGTTGAACTGTATGCCGCAATTAGCTAGACATGATATAGTAGAAGCAACATCTTTAGCGCTTGAAAGGTTTCGTATTTCTGATTTTCCTTTAGCTAAAGAAGCTAGCATGACTGCTCGATGAGATATAGACTTATCACCAGGAAGGTTTAAATTTCCATTAATTATCATTTTTGTTCAACTCATCAGCTATTAGAAAAGCAAGTTCAATGGCTTGATTTGCATTCAAACGCGGGTCGCAATGTGTATGATAGCGGTCTTTTAAATCTGCTTCAGAAATTTCATCAATTCCACCAGTGCACTCTGTAACATTTTGCCCTGTCATTTCAAGATGAATTCCACCGAACCAAGAACCCTGAGAATTATGAATTCGAATATTTTTCTTTACTTCAGATAAAACTTCTTCAAATGGTCTTGTTTTTGTTCCATCACCGCTCTTTACAGTATTGCCATGCATAGGATCACATGACCATACTACGGTTCGACCTTCATCTAAAATTCTTTTTATCAATTTTGGAAGATATTTTTTCACTTTATCATTTCCATATCGCGCAATCAGTGTAATCCTTCCTGAATCATTATTGGGGTTTATTTTATCTAATATTTTTATTAGATCGTCATGATCCAATGAAGGGCTGCATTTTATTCCTATTGGGTTTTGAATACCTGCGCAGAATTCAACATGCGCACTATTTTCAAATCTAGTTCTATCTCCAATCCACACAAAATGGGCTGATGTATCATATATGTCACCAGTCGTTGAGTCTACTCGAGTTAATGCCTGTTCGTATGGGAGGAGTAAGGCTTCATGGCATGTATAATAATCGGTTTTACGCAATTGCGGTGTGTTTTCTGATGTGACACCAAGAGCATCCATAAAATTTAGACTCTCTTGAATTTTATTAGCCAATTTTCTATATCTTTCATATTCCGATCCAGATTTTAAAAATCCCATATTCCATGAATTAACATGCCGTAGGTCAGCATATCCCCCATCAGCAAAAGCTCGAACTAAATTTAGCGTTGACGCTGCCTGCGAATATGCTTTAAGCATTCTATCAGGGTTGGGTTTACGCAAATCTTCATCAAATTCAATACCATTGATAATATCGCCTTTATAGCTTTCTAATTTTTGGCCATTTCTTTCTTCGGTTGAGCTGCTCCTAGGTTTTGCAAATTGTCCTGCCATTCTACCCACTTTAACAATTGGAAGATTTGTTCCAGATGTAAGTATAACAGCCATTTGTAGTATTACTCTAAATGTATCTCGAATATTATCTGCATGAAATTCAGAGAAGCTTTCTGCACAATCGCCACCCTGCAATAAAAAACCATTACCTTCAGCAACATCTGCTAGTGATTTATGTAGTGATCGTACTTCACCCGCAAAGACGAGAGGAGGGAAGCCCTTTAGTGTATCCAGAACTCTATTCAGATGATTAGCGTCTTTATATTCTGGTAGATGTAGTGCTTTGTATTTTTTCCAGCTATCTACTTGCCACATTGTCTAGCTCCTTTAATTGTTCATCAAGCGATTCTGTTGATTGTCGTAATTTTGAAATTATTTTCATAGTATAGGGATTATATATTTGGAGATCGGTATACAGATCCCAGGTATCGTTACATGTTTGTTCAACTAGATCTAATAGATCTTTAAATCCCTGTGTATCAATTGGTGTTTTATCAATGCCAAATTGCTTTAACATCCTTCCTAGAAAATGAGTAACACCTTGGCTTTTTGCTGCAAGCCTATCATGTTCATGAGGTGACATTTCTATAATATCAACACTCTGATTAGTGAAAAACTCTTTCCATATATTAAATTGATTATTGATATCATTTACGCTGTGCATCATCATTTTCAATTTTTTATTAGTTAAAAATGAATCTGGTCCAAACATGGGATGCGTAGCAATAATTCCAATATCTTTTGAAAGAGAATTTGTCATTACTTCTACAGGATATGACTTTACTGAACAAACATCAATTACGGTTGTTCCTTTTCTTAATTTAGGAGCTATATCAATTATTAATGATTTGAAATGACGAATTGGAACAGCAATAAAAATAACCTCTTCTTTTATTATTTTTTCTATATCACAAAATTCAACACCAGCTAATGGGGAAATATTTTCAATATCAAAAGCAGAAACCTTGTATCCCTTTTGTAAAATACTTGCAAGCACCTTACCAAATCTTCCCAATCCAATTATTCCAATACTCTTCATAATATCTAGAGTTTCTTAACGCCTAAAAATAAAGTGAGGTTATGTTTCAGATCGTGAATACTTTCCTGTAAAATTTCTAAATCATATAATTCTGCACATGCTTTATTTGCAATAACACCTGCAGTTTTAGGTAGTTTTCCTTCAGATAGCCTTCTTGCTGACTCAGCTGTGTCATCTTCTTCAATTAAAGGTCTCGTCCAAAAATATTCACTCAAAAAATCTTTACATTGACGCAAAGCTTGTTGGTGAGAGTGTATTTCAGTAATGTCACCTACGTTCATCCCAGAAACACCTAACAAATTTTGATCAACCGGTATATGGAACATCTCAATTATGGAACATCGATATCTTGCAAGCGCCTCAACGCTTTCAATAACAACGCCTCCTTGTGCATTTTCCATTGCAATAACTCCATAATCAGTTTGATCTGATTCTAATCCACTCAATACGCTTTCCGAGGAAATCTGGTAAACAATATTAAAGTCATTTATTCCGTGATTAATTGCAAACTGAGTTGCAGCTTGCTCAGAAAAACTTCCTTTCCCGCCCTGTATTCCTATTGATTTCATTTATAACCTTTCACTTTTATGTAAAAAAAAACCCCGATAATGACCGGGGTTTTGAATAATCAGTGTATAGCAGGTATACCTGGGATTACAAAACCCTCTCCAGAGTAAAAAAGAAATAGCTGCTATAA
>CAYLUE010000024.1:0-23813 GCA_964386795.1 uncultured bacterium | reverse complement strand
GTCTCTTTAATGCATTTTGCACTACAGTAGGAGATGGGCTGACGCCTCCATTATTCAAATTAATAAGGCCACGGTCTGCAGTGTAGCCTTGCTGTATTTCTCTCCAATAGCTTTCATCACGCGCAATGGTTTTAGGATCTCCGGTAACATGTTTAATCTTATTAAGCGTGTTTGCCACTAGCGTTGGATTACTTAATACTACAGAAGCCGCAGCAGCGGGCTTTGCAATGGAACTAAGAAACTGACGTCTATCTAATTTATTCATACTGACTCCAATGATATAGTAGAGTTTACTATATCAAATCAAATAAGTCAAACTGGACACTTATCATTATTTTTTTGATTTAAAAAAAAGATGAATATTTTTTTGTTTTTTCAACTTTCTTACTTGCCTTCAATTTTTTTCTACATTTATATTGGTAGGCCTCTTTTGGCAGAATTTATTAAAAGAATTCAAATTAAAGAGGCTGGCAAGTGAAAAAGCAATAAGGCTCTGGGTTGGCGTTCAGAGCCTTATTTTTTTTAGTTTTTTGAAAATGGGGGCGATCGGTTTCGACGGAATATGCATCTTTCTAAATGGCATGCCGAGTTCCAGGATCTCGTTAATAATCTGGAAAAACCATAAATGCCGATTACGGCTACATGGCCGCTGCGTAAGTAAGTGGCCCATCCTTAGTCTAGTGCGCCTATGGCTTAACTAAAGGGTGTCAAAAACATGGGCTGGTTCTGATTGTGTCTGTGATATCAGAATAAGAATTAAACAGACTGTGTTTATAATAGTTGTGTCATCAGAACAGTTATAAGCAAGATCAATCTGACTGACTAAGCATGTAGATATTTTTTTAGATTCTATTTCGGACGGGAGTTCGATTCTCCCCGCCTCCACAAAGACTATATTCTATTAATAATTGTTTCCAGACCATTAATAATAAATTGTACTGCGATCACCATCAAAATTAGTCCCATCATTCTTTCAATTACGCGCATTCCAGTAATACCAATCTTTTTGGCAAGCAAATTTCCTGCACGCAATATCCAGTAAAACAATCCCATCGTAATCAATACTGAAACCAATAAAGAAACAATGCTATAATCAGTGGGGCCTTTTCCAGATAAGATAACTACACCTGTGATAGCACCAGGCCCGGTAATTAATGGCACACCAATAGGACTTATTGCTAGTTCATCACTATCTTTGAATTCATCTCTTTCAGATTGAGTAGTTCTTGATCTGCCAACCTGCGCATCAAGCATCCTTAATCCGCTACGAAAGAAAATAATTCCCCCCATAATTTGAAAAGCCTCTACGGTGATTCCATAAAATTGAAAAATAAATGAACCTAGTAGCGTGAAAATAATCAATACTACTGATCCGGTAAAAATTCCTTTTCTGGCAATTCTAATTTGATCTTCATTAGAGAACTTCTCTGTCATTGCAGCAAAAATTGGAGTAATCCCCAAAGGATTCACTACGGTAAATAATGTAGAAAGGCAAAATAGGAGGTACTGCAATTCAATATTTAAATAATCAATCATTTACATTTTCTCTGGAGCGGTTATTCCAAGTAAGTTCAAGCCATTGTTAATGACATTTTTCGTAGCTCCAATCAATGCTATCCGCGATTGGGTTAATTCTTTTTCTTCTCCAATAATACGGCAGTTTGCATAGTATTTATGAAATTTTCCAGCAATTTCTTGAAGATAATTTGCTACAGATTGGGGCTCAAGTGAATCCAATACAGATCGGACAATTATTGGAAATTGCTCTAATTTTTTTAATAAATCAATTTCTAAATCATGTTCTAACAATTCAGGATTATAATCAATTGTATTGTCATTTTCATCATTTCTTTTGATGATGTTACAAATTCTAGCATGAGCATACTGTAAATAATAGACAGGGTTTTTATCAGATTGATCAGCCGCTAAATCCAGATCAAAGTTTAAGTGTGTATTGCTTCCTCTCATGACAAAAAAGTATCTCACAACATCAGCGCCAACCTCATCAATTAATTCATCTAGTGTAATAAAATTAGCTTTACGCGTTGACATCTTAATTTTTTCACCGTCCCTTAATAAGGTAACAAATTGATACAAAAGAACATTTATATGATTTGTGTTTAGCCCTAGCGCCTCAAGGGCAATCAAAACGTCTGGATATGTATCCATATGATCTGCACCAAAGACATCGATGATCAGATCATAGTTACGTTCAATTTTATTGCGATGGTAAGCGGTATCAGGCACCCGATATGTTGGTTCGCCTGAACTTTTAATAAATACACGGTCCTGCTCTTTACCCAGAGCGGAAGTTTTGAACCAGGTAGCGCCATCTTTTTCATAGATTAAATTTTTTGATTTTAATTCTTCAAGCAGTTTGTCAATATCACCATTATCATAAAATGTTTTTTCATTTGAGAATTCATCAAATGTTATTCCTAAATCCTTAAGAGTCTTTTTTATATGTGTGAAAATATTCTGCTCAGGAATTTTTTTAAATAAAATATCACCTGACTCTAATTGATCACCATGTTGATTAATAATATCTTTTGCTATATCATTAATATAACTTCCTTCGTAGCCATCTTCAGGAAAATTAAAATCTTTACCAAGTTCTTCAAAATATCGCGATTCTACTGAATCGCTCAGCATTCTCATTTGCCTACCTGCATCATTGAAGTAGTACTCACGTGTCACGCTATATCCGTTCCACTCGAGGATATTTGAAACCACATCTCCAAGCACTGCATTTCTTCCATGGCCAACGGTTAATGGGCCAGTAGGGTTTGCACTTACAAATTCAACATTGGCTGTTTTCCCATTACCGTAATCAGTTTTGCCAAAATTATTATCTGATAATATTTCTTTTAGAATATTATAATAATAATTATTAGAAATTCTAAAATTAATAAAACCAGGGTTGCTGATGGATATCTCTTTGATTAAATCAGTATCCACATCCATGCTATCTTGAATAGTTTTTGCAATGTCCATTGGATTTTGATTTAAATCTTTCGCTAGCATTAAAGGAATGCTAGATGACAGGTCACCAAATTCAGGGTTTTTTGATGGAGATACTTTAATTTCTTTTTGAGGATAATCTAAATTATTAAGAGCTTCATATAATAATTGAATGATTTGATTAATTAGCATCGTCTGCATAGCTGGTTATTTTTGCATCACCCCAAAGCTTTTCCAGATTATAATAATCCCGTTCAGATGTTTTGAAAATATGAACCACAACATCAAAATAGTCTAAAATGATCCAGTTCATTTTTTCATACCCTTCAATCCTTATAGGTTTGTGCTTTGTATTTTTTCTGATATTATCAGCAATGGCTTTTGTCTGTATATCCGTATCTGCAGAACATATAATAAAATGATCAGTGATAGATGTAAGGCCTTTTAAATCAATACCGACAACTTTCTCGGCTTTTTTATCTAAGGCTAGGTTCGCAATGGTATCTGCGAGCTTAATTGAAGTATTTTTATCAGTGGACACTGATATCAAATTAATTATTCAAATATGATTTGATTGAATTGATAGATCTAAAATCTTTTCCAATCACTAAAGTGATATCTACATCAGAGTTTGGATCAATAGATGTAATCACGCGGTTAGGGTTTTTTATATCAAATTTGAGTGCATCCGCAACATATTTTAATCCATCAGTATTTTCATTTCTTTGTATCAGAATAGTATTATTATAATCAAAACGATCCGCATTTTCTGAACGAACAACATCAACACGCTTCTTTCTTAACAGTTCAGAGAACTTAGCAGCTATCCCAGGCTCACCGCAGCCGTTGAGAATTTCAACTTCAATATCCAGAACAGGATTGGCCTCATAAATTTCAGTAGCAAGTTTTGGTGTTTCATTGCTTGAAGGGAAAGTAACCGCTTTAATTGGAACCCCAGTTTGTGTTTGTCGGTTTGAAAAAGAAAAAATAAATGCAAATAGCAATACCGACATTACAGCGATTCCAGCATTGACTATACCCATTTGCTTAGCTTTTTTTACTTTTGATTTTTTCTTTCGATTCAAATTAAATCGTAATGAGTTTCGTGGACTAATCTTTGCCACTATTTAGTAAGAAGAAATCTCGAATAAGGATTTCTATAATATCTTGGGTAATTGTTCATTGAGAATTTTATTAACATGCTATCTGTGGGTTTATAATCAATACTTGTATTGTAGAACAATTTTGCACCATTCATACCATTTTGTGCATTAGGATTGATTCCGCCCATAGGTGCCATCAGACTAAACTGGGAAGAAAGCCTAACCTTGTCATTAATCAAATAGTTAATGTTAGAATTATAAGATCCTACCGAAATAGATTGATTTCCAAAACTGGTCATGCTCATCCCAAAGCTATTTGAAATAGATAATCTGCTCATATCAAAGAGCGAAGTATTTCGGGCATGTGAAACTCCGTGAATATTAACAGGCACAGATTGAGCAGGCAATTCTGAGCGCAACTGGCCCACTGCTATAGTTGACAAAATGTAAAGCATTGTTATTCTATTAATAATAGTATACATAACAGTTTAAAAACTACAAAAACTAATGATTTGTTCCATCATTTATCGAATCAAGATCTATCATTGATAATTGCCCCACCTAGACAGGTTTCTCCATCATAAAAAACTATCGATTGACCCGGGGTAATTGCAAACTGAGGAGATGAAAATTTTACAGTGCACCTGTCTTCATCAATTGAGATGACCTGACAGTCTTGATCATTTTGACGATATCTTATTTTTGCCGATAACTTTTCTTGATTTTTTGGAGGCTCACCACTAATCCAGTGCAAAGAATCAGCACTAAGATTTTGATGATATAGTGAGGGGTGATCTCCACCTTGGGCAACAATTAATATATTATTATCAAAGTCTTTTTCTGTAACGAACCATGCTGCTGTATTATCTCCATATCCGCCACCAATCCCAAGTCCTTTTCTTTGCCCCATCGTATAATACATTAGCCCGTCATGCTCACCGCATGTTTCTCCATCAATGGATTTTATTACCCCTGGATTTGTTGGGATATATTTTTTTAAAAAATCTTTAAAAAATTTTTGTTCACCAATAAAACAAATACCTGTACTATCCTTTTTTGCGTAATTCAATAGCCCGCTTTCTTTTGCAATTTTGCGAACCTCTTTTTTGCTTATTCCTCCAATTGGAAAAAGACTTTTCGAAAGCATTTTTTGATCTAATAGATACAAGAAATAGCTTTGATCTTTGCTAGGGTCAGCGCCTTTGAGTAATCTAAACGCATCGTTATGTTGTTCAATTCTAGCGTAGTGACCAGTGGCTATTTTTGCTCCACCAATATCTGTAGCATAATTTAGAAAAGCCTTAAATTTTACTTCCTTATTGCAAAGCACGTCTGGGTTCGGAGTACGTCCCTTTGAATATTCGTCAATAAAATTTCTGAAAACAGTTTCCCAATATTCATTAGAGAAGTTGGTGGATCGAATAGGTATATCAATAGAATTGCAAACGGCTAAAGCATCTTTATAATCTTCTTCACTGGTACATTGATCACTTTCACCTTCCCAATTTTTCATAAATACACATTCTACTTCAAATCCTTGCTTTTTTAAAATAAGAGCCGTTACTGAGCTATCAACACCACCGCTTATTCCAACAATAATTGGTTCAGGCATGTGAAAACTCTGATAAAGCCTCAATCAATAGGGAAACATCTTCAATCGTATTACCCCTACCAAAACTTACCCTAATTGTTGATTGATTAATTTTATCATCAACGCCCATAGCATTTAATATTGGAGAAATTCCTACCGTTCCAGAAGAGCAAGCCGATCCATTTGATATTTCAATGCCTTTTCGATCAAGCTTTGCAAGTATAATTTCATTGTTATGGTTAGGCAGTGCAATGCTGCATAGGCCCGGAACATGTTTTGTGCTATTTCCATGAAAAATTATTTCTGGTGAGTGTTCTATTAGCGAATTTTTAAAATAATTTTCCAATTCAGATAAATGCTCTATTCGATTATTAAGATTCGTATTGACTAATTGTGCTGCAATACCCAGACCTGCAATTCCTGAAATATTTTCAGTTCCTGCACGCACATTACTCTCTTGTCCGCCACCTATAATTAAGGGTTTAAGGTGGGCCCCGCTTTTCTTATAAAGAAACCCAATACCCTTTGGCCCGTAAAACTTATGCGCTGAAAAACTCATATAATCCGCATCAATACTTTTTGTAGAAATTGGCAATTTTCCTACCGCCTGAACACAATCAGAGTGAAAAAGTATAGAATGTGATTGTGCAACACCAATTAAATCTTCAATATTCTGAATAGTCCCCACTTCATTATTTACATACATAATCGAAATTAAAGCAGTGTCTTTCCTGATAGCTGATTCTAGATCTGCGGGATTAACAAGTCCAGTTGAGTCCACAGGTAGAATATCATATGAAATCCCAAAAATGCTTAATTCATCCAATACTTTCAAAACCGCGGGATGCTCAATAGCAGATGTTATCACATGTTTATTCTGCTGATGTAGCAATGACCAAATCACAATATTATTTGATTCAGTCCCACTTCCAGTAAAATAAATCTCAGATGGTTTTGCATCGATCATCTTTGCTATTTCATTACGAGCTTGCTCAATAATAGATTTTGCAGCTCTTCCAGATGAGTAAATACTTGATGGGTTTCCGTAATCAAGCTTGGACACCTCATCCATTTTCTTTATGACTTTTGGATGAACAGGCGTAGTAGCTGCGTGATCAAAGTAGAGCATTTAATAGAAAGTGATATTAGATATCATTTCTAATGGAAGCGTATCGAACAGTATTTTGTAAGTTTTTATAAAACGGAGGTTGACGTTCTTCTAAAAGGTCAATGATTGATTGCGAATCATATTCAAACCTAACAACATCCCAGTTAAACGTATCACCAACGGTAAGAAAGGCTACAGCGCTTCGAGGGTCTTCATCAAATGGTAGTCCCGTAGCCCCTTGACATAAAATTTTTAAATTTTCCTTAGACTCTTCACGCGGTAAATGAAGGTGTCCATGCACATAAATAAATTGAGCTATGTTTGGGTGAGATTTGGACATTTCATCGCGCCAAGCTAAGGCCTCATCCATTGTAGGGGGTATTTCATCTCGCTCATACCAAGCATGGGAAAACTCAACTAAAGTATCCCCAACTATTTCTCTATTAGATATAGTCATGGTTCCGCAATAAGCAATGCCTTCTTCTCCAATTTGGTCGGCTGTCCACTGTTCATTATTTACTATTTCTTGTAAAATCGGGTCATCTTGAGGCATTCCTTCAAGCTCAGGCTTTTCATCTTTCCAAATTTCTTCAAGCAAATATCTTTCATGGTTTCCTCTTATCACAACAGAATTAGGTGTTGATTTGAGTATTTCCAGTATTTTGTTTGGGTCCGGGCCAAGTGAAAAATAGTCTCCCAAAAATATTATTTGATCAACGTTATCTCGATCATTTATTTTTTCCAGGGCTATTTCCAGGGCCGTAGAATTGGAATGAACATCCGTTATTATTGCATATGTTTTCGAATTCATGAGTCGTGAAAATACATAGGCTTTAAGAGTTAGGTCAAGTCGTCTGTGAAAATATTATTTTTTTGATTATGGCTTGTGCAAGCTTTTCTTCATTACTAATATCGTAACCCATATGGCAAAAAATACAGTTCTTATCGTTGGGTCTATCGCCCTTGATTCTGTTGAGACTCCACTAGAAAAGAAATCGGATCTAGTTGGTGGATCAACAACCTATAGCCTAATATCTGCTGGTCGCTATGCGGATATTGCCGTAGTTGGAGTAATCGGTGATGATTTTCCAAAAGCAGGACATTCTTTATATCAGTCTTACGCTAAAGATGTTGAAGATTTAAAAACAGTAAAAGGCAAAACCTTTAGATGGGGTGGTAAATATCATGCAAATTGGGATGATCGGGATACGCTTTTTACCGATTTAGGTGTTTTTTCAGATTTCAACCCAATTTTAAGTGAATCAAACAAAAATAGATCACATATACTATTAGCAAATATTCATCCTGCTTTACAATTTTCTATTATCTCTCAAAATAATAACCCTAATTCACTAGTTGTAATTGACACCATGAACCTTTGGATAGAAACAACCCTTCCAGACTTAATGAAAGTCTTATCGTCCTCAAATATTTTATTAATAAACGAAAGCGAATCAACGCTTTTAACAAATCAGAAAAATTTAATTGATGCAGCTTCCGCTTTATTGAACCTAGGCCCAGAAATGGTAGTAATTAAAAAAGGAAGTAGCGGAGCGGAGCTTTTTTCAAATAATGAACATTTAAAAATTGGAGCCTTTCCTGTGAAGGATGTAATTGATCCAACTGGAGCCGGTGATGCTTTTGCTGGAGCATTTACAGCATGCCTCTCTGCTGGAGAGTCCAATCAATCTGCACTATTGCATGCGTCAGCTATGGCCTCTATATGCATTGAGTCTTTTGGTACAGAAAGATTGCAAAATGCATCAAATGATGAAATTGACAAAAGAATAGAATTTTTATCAAAAACTGTTAAATCTTGATACCCGTATTATAGGACCATAACTTCTAGCGGAAAAAACTTAAAAACAAAAGAGACATTATGAAAATTAATAAAACATCATTAGCAATTGTACTATTATCGATTTCCTTAAATTTTTGGTCTTGCAATTCAACAGTTGAATACACTTCAGCAAAAATGGCGCTGCAGAATGAAAATTGGGATGAGGCTGAGCAGTATTTATTTGAAGCGCTAAAAGTTGAACCCGAGAATGCAGAGATAATGGTACAGATTGGATATCATGTCCATGCCCGCAAACAAGAATGGGCAAAGATGAATGAAATGTTCAACAATGCTGTTTCAATTAATCCAGAAGGAAAAGCCCTTGGAAGACCAGTAAAAGAAGTAACTCAAAATTATCGCGAAATGTATTGGGCGGAAAACTATAATAAAGCAGTGAGAAAATTTAATAATTATAAAAAAAGACAAGATAAATCAATTCTAGAAAATGCTATTGAAGTTTTTAATGAATCAATTCAAATCGATCCAAAAAAATCACAAACTTACTCGATTTTGGCAACCTGCTATTATGAGTTAGGCGCCCCTGAAAAGGCGATTGAATCCGGCACTAAAGGCTACGAAATGGATCCTGAAGATTTTCAATCAAATTATACCCTTGGTCAAATTTATGCTTTAACTGGTAATAAAAAAGAAGCACTTTTTCATGTTGAAAAATCTGTTAAGTTAGATCCGTCAAGCACTGATGCTATACGTCAATTAGCAACCCTCTATTATGATAATGGAGATAAGGAAAAATCAGTAGAAACGTTTGAAACTGCAATCAAGCAGGAAAAGGATAAAATCATTAAAGCAAACCTGTATTTTAATCTAGGGGTTTTGTACATGCAGTTAGATCAATTTGAAGAAGCAGAAGACAACTTTTTTTCTGCCTACGATCTTAACCCTGAAGATACCGAAGCTCTAAGTGGGATAGCGCAAACTTTTGAAAATGCTGAAAAGTGGAGACGGGCATCAAAGTTTTATCGTGAACTTATTGAATTGGAACCTGATAATCCCGATCACTTCAAAGGGATGGCAAGAGTATTGATCAAGCAGGGCGATATGGATGGAGCTACAAAATATTTTGAAAAGGCTAAAAAGCTCGGCGGGTAATATTTGTATTTAGAATGATTTGCCTCGTTTTCTAATATATTCACTTAAAGCCACATCAAATTTTTGATCAGTAAAGAGTGGAACGTAATCCACCTTTTGATTCCCACACTCTTTTTTAAATTTATTTTTAAATGAATTAATTTGTTGCTGATAAGATGATCGAATATGCCATGGGTCAGTTGTAATCAGTTCCCCTGTTTCCATATCTTTAAATCTTGTTCTTTCATTGAAATTAAAATCGAATTCCTGCCTATCCATTAAATGAAAAACGATAACCTCTTGCTTGTTATGTCGAAAATGATTCAACCCTTTGATTACATTTTCTGGATCATCAAGTAGGTCTGAAATAAGAATAACTAAACCCCTTTTTTTAATTCTCTCAGCCATGGCATCAAGTATAGATCTAATATTTGTATCATCTCCAGCCCTGCATTTACTAAGCGAATTAAATATAATATTTTTATGAGAATTTGAGGTTCTAGGGGGAATGTATTTCCTAATAGATTTATCAAATAAAATAAGGCCAACCGCATCTTTTTGATTGGTCATAAGGTGGGTAAGCCCAGCTGCCAAGGATGTTCCATATTTCAGTTTTGAAATTGATTTACTTTTGAAGCTCATGGACTTACTTGTATCTAAGAGAATATAACTTCTTAAATTTGTTTCTTCTTCAAAGCGTTTGATATAATAGCGATCAGTTTTTCCATATAATTTCCAGTCAATATGTCGAATTTCGTCGCCCTGACCATAAGAGCGGTGTTCAGCAAACTCAACACTAAAACCATGGTATGGACTCTTGTGCCTACCAACTAAATAGCCTTCAACAACCAATTTAGCCCTTAAAGACATATTGTCAATTTTTGCTAGAATTGCAGGGCTTAGGTAGTTTTTTTGTTTATTCATTCACTAATTAGTTTTGTAAGAATTTCATCAACGCTCACGTCTTCTGCTTCAGCGCTGTAGCTTGCAATCACGCGATGTCGAAGCACAGGAAAAACCATTTTTTTAACATCATCAATATTTACTGATGGGTTTCCATTTAATATTGCATGAGCTTTTGCACCAAGAATCAAAGACTGTGTAGCTCTTGGACCTGCTCCCCATTCAATTAATTCATTCACAAATTTCTTCGCTTTTTTACCAGGCCGAGTTGATACAACTAAATCAACAGCATACTCTACTACATTATCTGCCATGGGGACTCTTAAAACTAGATCTTGGAATTCAAGCATTTCTTTTTTAGAAATTATTTTTTTGGATTCAGTATTAAGTAATGCGGTTGTTTTTTTAACAATTGAAATTTCATCTTCGCGATTAGGGTAATCAATTAACAAATTAAACATGAAGCGATCGAGTTGCGCTTCTGGCAGAGGATATGTTCCTTCTTGCTCAATCGGGTTTTGTGTAGCTAAAACAAAAAACGGTTTATCTAGTTGATAAGATTTACCAGCGGTAGTTACTCGCTGCTCTTGCATAGCCTCAAGTAATGCTGATTGCGTTTTGGGTGGCGTTCTATTTATTTCATCTGCTAATATAATATTACTAAAAATAGGACCTTTAAAAAATCTAAATGACCTTTTTCCTGATGACTTTGCTTCATCAATAACTTCCGTACCTGTGATATCACTTGGCATTAAATCAGGAGTAAATTGGATACGGTTAAAATTCATATCTAATAATTCAGCTATCGATTTAATGATTAAGGTTTTAGCCAAGCCAGGAACACCAACAATCAGAGTATGTCCTTTGCAAAGCAGAGCAATTAAAATATGATTTAATACATCATGTTGCCCAATTATTGTTTTACCTATCTCATCAAAAAATCTTGATTTCATTTCACCAAGTTTTTCTAAAAGCGCTATATCTTTTTGATCTGTCATAACTTACCTATATTGTTTTAAACGGGCATGAAATTACATTTTCATAATTAATGATTCAAAGAGATGTCTTGCGAAGGCTATTTTGATTAGTGAAATTATTAACTATGAAAAATACCGATAAATCCTTTGTTGATTTAGATAATCAAGAAATTACAGATATACTAAATCAACTAGATGCAGAGCCCTATCGTTTGGATCAATTAAATGATTGGATCTATAATAAATATGCACTGCACTGGAATGATATGACAAACATTCCATCGGAATTAATCAAAAAGCTTGATTCACAAATTCAACTGCATCCATTGAAGGAAATTGATTCTTCTGGAAGCAATGCTGACTCCGCCCAAAAATATTTATTTGTAACGGGGGAAAATAATAAAATAGAATCTGTCTTGATGTACCAAAAAAACAGAACAACGATTTGTGTATCAAGTCAATCTGGATGTGCGGTAGACTGTAGCTTTTGTGCAACTGCCTCAATGGGATTTAAACAAAATTTGAGCGCGGGTGAAATAGTTGATCAAGTATTGCAATTATCGCATAAAGCTAAATCTAGGATTACTAATGTAGTATTTATGGGGATGGGGGAGCCTTTTTTAAATTATCGGGGCGTGGTCAATGCTGCGGAGATGTTAAATAAAAAAATGAATCTTGGATCTAGAAGGATCACTATATCAACTGCAGGTATAGTATCAAAGATATATCAAATGGCAGATGAGAAATTACCCTATAAATTAGCAGTGAGCTTGAATGCCCCTAATGATGAAATACGAAAAAAAATTATGCCACTAACATTAAAAAACCCTATTAAGGAATTGATACAATCTGCTAAACATTATTATAGTCAGCTAAAAAGGTTTGTGACCTTTGAATATGTCCTGCTAAAAGATATTAATAGTTCAGAGCAATGCGCCTATGAGTTAATTAAATTATTAGAAAGTATACCCTGTAAGGTTAATCTAATTCCATATAATGAGATTGGCGGAGTTTTTTCAAGACCTAGTGATGAATCAATAAATAATTTTGTTCATATTTTAAAACAAGCACCATTTACTGTAACGGTTAGATGGAGCAAAGGAACTAATATTGATGCAGGGTGCGGTCAACTAGCTGTGAGCAACTAAGATGATTAATTTTGATTTAATGTTGGAAAAAATCATTGATGAATCAAGCTTTAGCGGCGAGATTGCTGTAGTATTGGGCTCCGGTCTAGGAAAAATTACCAGTCAGCTAAATCATAGTATATCTATACCATATTTATCTATTCCTCATTATCCTCAGACTACTGTTAAGGGCCATCCAGGTGAACTGGCTATAGGTTCAATAGATAATTGCAGTGTCCTTATAGCGAAAGGCCGTTTTCATTATTATGAAGGGTATTCTTTTGAAGAAATAACAATTCCTATTCATCTCTTTTCAAAGCTTGGAATAAAATATTTGATTATTACTAATTCTGCAGGATCAATGAATATGGATTTACCGCCAGGAAATTTTATGATTGCTGATAGTCATATGGACTGTACATATCGCAATGGCCCAAATGACCCGAAAATTTTTTCTCAACCAAATTTCCATGATCCAAATCTTATTAAAATTGCCCAATCATGTTCAGAAAAGTTAGAATTAAAAATGAATAAAGGAACCTATTGCTGGACACTTGGACCTTCTTACGAAACACCAGCTGAAATTAAAAATATGCAACGGATGGGAGGAGATGCAGTTGGGATGAGCACAGTACCCGAAATAATTACTGCTACTGAACTTGGGATTAAAACTTTAACACTCTCATGCTTGACAAACTTTGCTGCGGGTATTTCTAAAACACCACTTTCTCATGAAGAAGTGGTTACTAATGCAAAGAAATTTGATAAAGATTTTTCTAATCTGGTTATAGAAATCATTAAGGAAATTCCCAATAATATTTAATATCCTATAGCGGTATTTTCACCTCTTTTATCAGCTCCACCCCAAAACCCATCATGGTTAATCATTATACCATTAGCCTCACCAATCCTACCTCGCTGTTCAAGTATATGTCCCATTTTTTCAAGGTCACTAATAACCCTTTTAGAAAGGCTATTTTTTTCATAATCAATCACATCTGGCATCCATTGGGAATGAAATCTGGGCGCGTCAACTGTTTCTTTAATAGTCATATTATGGAATGTAACATTTAATATATTTTGGAGAACAGTTGTAATGATTGTTGATCCACCTGGCGTACCAAGAATAAGAAATGGCTCATTATCTTTTAAAATGATGGTGGGGGTCATAGAGCTTAACGGGCGCTTATATGGCTCAACTGCATTTGCTTCGTTACCTATTAGTCCAAACATATTTGGAACGCCAGGCTTACTAGAAAAATCATCCATCTCATTATTTAGAATAAAACCTGCACCAGTTACTGTAATACCGCTCCCGTAGCCAGAATTTATTGTTGTGGTAACGGAAACCGCATTGCCTTCTTTATCAATTACAGAATAATGCGTTGTTTCTTCACTTTCATAATTATTAGCATCACTTGCTTTTACAATTTCTGAATTCGTTGCTTTGAATAGATTGATATCATTGACTCTAGTTTTTGCGTATTCTTTTGATAATAGCATTTTTGTTGGAACTCGCCAGAAATCTTGATCACCTAAGTGGGTTGCTCTATCAGCATATGCTCTACGTTCAATCTCAGTAATTAAATGAACATAATCTGATGAATTGAAGGTTAGACCATCTAGTATATTAGGATTTTTTATTGTGATCTCATTGATCATATTTAGCATCATTACTAGTAAAATTCCACCAGAACTAGGAGGACCCATAGAGACAATCTTAAGATCCTTAAATTTTCCATAGATAGGATCTCGATACTTTGATGTGTAGCGCTTCAGATCGTCGAGCGTCACCCATCTTCCGACATTATTCATTTCTGCAACAATCAAATCAGCAGTTCTCCCCTTATAAAAACCATCTCGACCTTTTTCAACAATCCGTTTTAATGTTTTTGCTAGGTCTTTTTGGTAAAATATATCACCACGTTTCCATTCTCTATCATTTCTAGTGAATATTCTTTTTGTTTCAGGATGTTTGCTTAAAAATGATTTCATATTGTTAAAGCGTCTAGCTTCATATTTTGATAGCTTAAATCCATTTTCAGCATAATCAATTGCTGGCCCAATTAATGCTTGAATTGAAATTTTTCCTGATCCATAATCTTCCCATGCGCGTAAAAGCCCATCAACTGAGCCTGGAACTCCTGCAGCAAAATGAGTTTGAGTTGATTTACCCTTGATAACATTTCCTTCAGAATCAAGAAACATATCTCTATGCGCTGCTTGAGGCGCCATTTCTCTATAGTCAAGTGTAAAAGTTTTTGCATTATTTAATCGAGCCACCATAAATCCGCCCCCACCCAAATTGCCATTAGATGAAGAAGTAACTGCTAAGGTAAATCCAATTGCAGCTGCAGCATCTACAGCATTTCCGCCTTGTTTGAGTATATCAATTCCAACTTGAGATGCTTGTCTACTCGTTGATACAACCATTCCATTATTTCCATGTGCAGGTTTATTTTTTGAGCATGTAAGTAGAAATAAAGGAATCAGTAATAATAATTTATTTTTCATCACTTCCTTTAATGTAAACAACTTTTCCTTCACGTCTTTTATCTGCTGCCCCATCAAGCTTAGTTGGAAGAACGGTAATTAGATGCAATCCAGACACTTCATTATTTCCAAAATTAATTACTTTATAGCCCTTATTTTTTAATTGACGTTGTATCTTTTTTCCATTACGGTTTCCTTCAACTTTTACTTTTTCACCACGAGCAACAATATTGGGAAGGTCAACTGCTTTTTGAGCATTCAGCCCCCAATCAAAGACACCAACAATTGTCTTTGCTACATAAGCTGGAATAGAATTTCCCCCAGGAGACCCCGTAATCATTAATAGGTTATTATACTCATCAAAAATCATAGTTGGAGACATTGAAGATCTTGGACGTCTATTTGGAGCCACTGCATTCGCTAATTTTGTACCATCATCAGGTACTTTTCTTGCAAAATCCGTCATTTCATTATTTAATAAGAAACCAGCTGCCCAACGGTGAGATCCAAAAGCGCTTTCAATGGTAGCTGTCATTGAAACCGCATTGCCATCAAAGTCAATTATAGATATATGAGTAGTTCCTGAAGCTTCTTCGGTATTATCTGTACCCCAAATTGGAATATTGTTTTCTTGTCCAATTATAATAGCAGGATTACCAGGGCGAGGAGTTTCATCAGGCTGAAATTTATCTTTTGACCTTTGTTCAATATATTTTGGATTCAATAATGCGTCAATTGGAATTTCAACTTCATCTGGGTCTCCAAAATAATGGTCTCTATCAGCATAAGATAAACGCTGCGCATCCACAAAGGCCTCTACTTTATCTGATCGACTCATATTCTCATTAATCAAGTGATCATAAATTCCAGCTATCATTATTTGAGCTCCACCTGATGAAGGAGGAGAGGTGGTGCAAATGTTTAAATCTCTAAAAGAACCACAAATTACCGGCCTAATTACTGTTTGATAATTTTTTAGATCATCAAGAGAAAGGGACCCTGGATTAGGTTTTTCATTAGCGCTAGTAACGATTTGCTTTGCTATGGATCCAGTATAGAATGCAGATGGGCCTTCCTTTGAAATTCTTTTTAGAGTTTCAGCGTATTCAAGATTTGTTAATACATCCCCAGTTTTTAATGGCACCCCGTTTGGATAAAAATAATCCTTCGACCCCTTATTAATTGATAGTCTACCAAACGATTGCATTGCTTTAATAAAACCACCTAATCTTGGGGATACTTTGAATCCATTTTCTGCTAAATCTATTGCATTCTTAAAGAGCTCTTCCCATTTTATTTTTCCAGATCTTTGATGTGCGGTTTTATATAAGGCAACAGCTCCGGGTGCCCCAACTGCCTTTCCGCTAACCCAAGCTTCTCTAAATCCCATTGCTTTTCCATTTTTCATAAACATATCAATTGTTGCGCTAGATGGAGCAGTTTCTCTCCCATCAATAAAGGTCAGATCACCTGTTTGGAAATCAAAATTTAGCATAAAACCGCCACCACCCAATCCAGAGCTTTGTGGCTCAACAAGGCCAAGAACCAAGTGAGCTGCGATTGCTGCATCTACAGCACTGCCCCCCTTATTTAATATATCCACTGCTGCATCGACAGCATGAGGGTTAGCAGCGCTTACCATTGCGCCTTTACCCCAATCCATTCTTTTTGCTGTTTCCGGGGTTGGTCTTTCATATGAGTTGTTCGTACATGAAAAAACAATAAAAGTGATTATAATTAGATTAATTCTCATCGCTACCTATTTTTTTGCCAATTCTTTATATAGGGTAACAATACTAAATAAATACCAGTTAACCAAAGGACAAGCAGTATAATTCCTGTTGGTAAAAATATCCATTTTTTTATCTTATTATTAAACCATGAGCCATCATGCAGGCTTTCAATTAAGTCTGATCTTCGATAAGCCTCTTGGAGAACTTCACCAGTGCGTGTATCAATTTGTACTTCCCATCGATTTTTTGATCTAACTTTTACAATTCCTTTATCTAATCTAACATCTAGCCTGTCAATATCAGACCATGACTTGATTTGAGCCATTTTTGCAGATTTAGCAGAATTTAATATTTGATCAAATGCAATAGAGGGAAAATTATTTTCAGATCCAGTTTGCGTTGGTGGCTGTATCCAATTGACATCTTTTTTTAACTGCAACATCACGCCACTTACAAAAATAATTATGACAGGTAGAGATACAATTAATGCACCCCAATAGTGTACTTTACGAGACCATCTACTTATGTTAAACTTTTTTGGCGGCAAGACTAGTTACGTCGAGATGATAACTTTGCAAGTAGCCGCAGTATTTCTAAATAAAGCCAAATCAAAGTAACCATTAAGCCAAAAGCACCATACCATTCCATATATTTAGGAGCACCTCTTTCTGCGCCTTCTTCAATAAAATCAAAATCTAGGACCAGATTTAATGCTGCGATAATTACTACACCTATGCTAAAAAGTATACCCATATTTGAATTTGAATGGATTAAGGGAACGCTTACACTAAACCAGCTCAATACCCAGCTTATAAGATATACGAATGCTATCCCACCGGTTGCAGCAATGATTCCAAGTTTAAAATTCTCTGTTGGCTTAATTAGCCCAGAAACATATGCAAGCAAAAGAGCTCCAAGCGTTCCAAACGTAAGCATGACAGCTTGCATAACAATTCCAGGATACATTGTTTCAAAGAATTTAGAAATTCCGCCAAGCGCCAACCCTTGAAAGATTGAATATGCAGGAACAGTGTATTTACCAAGATGCTGTTTAAAGATAGTGATAAGCGCCAAAATAAATCCACCAAGCATTCCAAATATCATCAATCCTCCCGATCGTGGATCTCCAGCAGGAAGGTTCCATGTAAATAGTGAGGCTGTCATTAATAGAATGAGTGAAAAAGCAGTTTTTTGAACAGTGCCTGAAATGGACATTGATAACCCTGAGGTCATATCAAAATTGGTAAAAGTTTTAGCATTTAGTGTTGGATTACCAGAGCGAAGCGATAAATGACGGTTCATGAATAATTCTCCAATTTATTTTTTATTGCATCGATGAGCTGATCTATTGCAATGCGATCTTGTTGCTGTGTATCGCGATGACGAAGAGTAACGCTTTGATCTTCTAAGGATTGATGATCAATAGTAATACCAAACGGTGTTCCTGCTTCATCCTGACGGTAATACCGTTTCCCTATGGATCCTTGTTGATCATAGATCACTTTAAATTCTGGTTTTAAAATATCCATGACTTTTCTACCTATCTCTGGCAATCC
The DNA here is from genome assembly GCA_964386795.1 of uncultured bacterium. Lineage (GTDB taxonomy): Bacteria > Fidelibacterota > Marinisomatia > Marinisomatales > TCS55 > TMED108. The sequence goes on along the minus strand of CAYLUE010000024.1, from coordinate 5,332 downwards.
ATCTTTTTTTACCAACGGACAGACAACAGCTAATATCGGAGCAATTTTAGGGTCTAGCTTCATTACAATTCGACTATTTTCTTCATCTTCCCAATATGCATTTGATAACACAGCTAGTAACATTCGATTAAGACCAGCAGACGTTTCAATAATATATGGTAAAAATCTCTCGTTATTTTCTGCATCAAAATATTCCATTTTTTTACCGGAAAATTCTTGATGGCGTTTTAGATCAAAATCAGTTCGATTATGAATCCCTTCAATTTCTGACCAACCAAAAGGAAATTCATATTCAATATCCCATGCTTCTTTAGCATAGTGAGCAAGCTCGCCAGCGCCATGCTCCTTAAAGCGTAGTTTATTTTTATTAATTCCTAATTGAGAATAGAATGACAGGCGTTGATTTTTCCAATCAACCATACTTTCATCATCTTGGCCAGGTTTAACAAAATATTGCATTTCCATTTGTTCAAATTCTCTTGTGCGGAAAATAAAATTTCTTGCAATGATTTCATTACGAAATGCTTTACCAACTTGCGCTATGCCAAATGGTAATTTTAAGCGCATTGCATTTTGGACTAGTAAATAATTTACATAAATGCCTTGAGCTGTCTCAGGTCGTAGATATGTTGCATTTGAATCCTCCGCAACCGCACCAACATGAGTCTTAAACATTAAATTAAATTGTCTGGGCTCAGTTAGATTACCCTTAGTGCCGCACTTTGGGCATTGAATTTCATTCCATGCTGTTTTTTCGGTTTCAACAGGAACTAGTTCATCAGCGCGGTAGCGTGCTTTGCATTGTTTGCAGTCAACCAATGGATCATTAAACGCGCCTAAGTGACCAGATGCTTCCCATATTTTTGGGTGCATAAGAATAGCACTATCTAGCCCCACAATGTTTTCATGAAGTTGGGTCATTGCTTTCCACCATAGCTGAGAAATATTATTTTTGAGAGCTATTCCTAATGGACCATAATCATAGACCGCTCCAAATCCTCCATAAATATCGGAGCTTTGAAAAATAAATCCCCTACGCTTACATAGTGAAACAATTTTGTCAATACTCATTAATCAGTCTAATTCCTTTAATTCAGCTTCAATTTCATCATTAAATTTAATATCCTTTTCATTTTCTAATGAAATATCTGCTATAGAAGCTATTGGAGTTCGAAAATAAGCAAAAATAATTAAGCCTCCTACAGCGCAAATAATTAGAGGAGCCAGCCAGGCAAATAAATTAAATCCCTTTGCAGCTGGCATTGCCAAGATACGTTCCCCATATTTATTTGTATAATAATTTATTATATAGTCTTTGTCTTTCCCCGCTTCTACAAAGCTGGAAATTTCTTTTTCCATTTCTTGATTTCCATGTTCATATACAGTGCCATGGAAGCACGTAGCCATAAGACTTTTTTCAATTTCAATAATCAAATCTGATTTATCTTCAGCATAGATAAAACTAAGAAATGAGAAGATGAAAAAATATCTCTTCATTTTTTCTTTTTTCTTTTTTTCCGTTTTTTCCTTGGCGGAGCTGCTCTTTTTTTATCAATCAAGCCGACTGCTTCTTCAAGTGTAATATCATCTACTTCAATATCGCTAGGCATGGAAGCATTGACTTTTCCATCAGTTATATATGGTCCATATCGACCATCTTTTAGAATAAGCGTTTCACCTGTTGTTGGGTGATCGCCAAGAGTCTTTAATTCTTGAGGGCCACTTGAACGTTTCGCAATCAATTCTAATGCTTCATTTAGTTCAATGGTTAAAGGGGACATTTGAGGGGGAATTCTACCATTTTTACCTTTGCCTGCAGTCACATAAGGACCAAAGCGACCGTAGTCAGCCTTTACCTCCTGATTTGTCTCCGGATGAGTTCCAAGAACTCTTGGAAGCGCAAGGAGTTTTTGAGCCATTCCCAAATCAACATCTGAAATGTCTGTACCTTTAGGGAGTCCCTTTCTTTTATTAGATTCTCCTAGCTGAACATAGGGGCCATAGGGTCCATTTTTTAATAGGACTGTTTCTTTTGATTCTGGGTCTAGGCCCAACTCGCGATCTTCATTTATTTCTTGGTTGAGAATTTCCAACGCCTTGTCAACATTTAAATCACCCAAGTAAATATCTGGAGGAACAGATTTCCTATTTTCTCCCTGCCTTACAAAAGGACCGTATTGCCCAACTCGTACTTCAATGGGTTCATCTTTGTCCTCTAATTGAACAGAGCATGCTTTTCCAATATCCACTTTATCATCTAGCATATTAACCAAGCCGTTTTGATTATCAGATCCAAAATAGAATTCTTTCATGAATGGAAGAGAATCTAGCTCTCCTCTAGAAATTGCATCTAACCCATCTTCCATTGTTGCTGTAAATTTATCATCCACCAAAGAGTTAAAATGATTTTCTAGTAATTGCGTTACGGCCAAACCTAGAAAAGTTGGGGTGAGTTTGCTCCTTTCACGGATTACGTATGTTCTACGAACAATTGTATCAATAATATTGGCAAATGTTGATGGCCTACCAATCCCTTTCTCTTCTAATTCTTTTACCAAAGAAGCTTCAGTAAAGCGAGCCGGTGGTTTTGTGGAATGTTCATCAGCCTTTAATGATTCACAATCTAATGATTGATTAGCTTCCATTTTTGGAAGAATTGTCTCTTTATCTTCAGCGCTACCATTTCTGCTATCAGTACTTTCAACATATGCAGCCATATAACCTGGGAACAGTATGGTCTTGCCATTTGCACGAAACTCAGATTGTTGGTTTAGAATTGTAACAGTGACTTGATTGATTTTAGCAGGTTTCATTTGGGAAGCCAAAGTTCTTTTTAATATCAAATCGTAAAGCCTAGATCCATCTTCATCGGTTGATTTCTTTACCTGATCAACAGATTTAAATTTAGTTCCTGATGGGCGAATTGCTTCATGGGCCTCTTGCGCATTTTTGACTTTTGTAGAATAAAAATTTTCTTTTTCTGGAAGATATTCTTTTCCAAAACGATCTAGTATTTCAGCCCTTGATGCTTTCATGCCCTCATCAGACAAAGCTGTTGAATCTGTTCGCATATAGGTAATGAAACCCTGCTCGTAAAGACCTTGGGCCGCGCGCATGGTTTTTCTTGCGGAAAAACGAAGTTTTCTAGCTGCTTCTTGTTGAAGGGTAGAGGTAGTAAAGGGGGGTTTTGGATTTGAATTTTTTACTTTTTCTTGAATATCTGAAATTTTCCAACTGCCATTTTCTAATTCTTTTACCAGTTGATTGGCTTGTGACTCAGAAAGTAAAAATACTTTATCATTATTTAATTTCCCAGTAAATGGGTCAAAATCTTTACCAGCAGCAATTCGCTTTCCATCTACTTTAAAAAGATTGGCAACAAAGGGTTTGTCGCCATGGGAAAGTCCTGCTTTTATATCAAAATAGATAGCTGGGTGAAATTGTTGTCGAAGTCGTTCGCGATCGATAATGATTTTTAATGCGGAAGATTGTACGCGACCTGCGGAAAGGCTAACCTTCACAAATTTCATATTTTTTTTCAATGTGCTCCATAATACCCTAGAAACCTTATAGCCTACTAAGCGATCAATAATTCGCCGAACAGTTCTTGCTTCTACAAGATCAGAATCAATTTCCCTAGGGTTATCCATCCCTTCCTTAACCCCTTCTTTAGTGATCTCAGTAAATTCAACGCGTTTAATTTTTTCTTTTGGTACTTCACTTGCTAAATGCGCAGCGATAGCCTCACCTTCACGGTCAGGGTCAGTAGCTACTACTACTTGATCTGTTTTTTTTGCTAATGATTTAAATTCCTTCATAAAGGATTCTTTATCAGGGAGGACTATTTCTTCAATATCAAAATTATTATCAACATCAACACCTAGATCTTTTTTGGGTAAATCTTTTATATGGCCAACACATGCCACCACTTCGTATTCACCATCTAGGTATTTAGAAATTGTTTTTGCCTTTGACGGCGACTCAACTATAATTAATGGTTTCACTATTTTTTCTTTTCTCGTTTATTTTAAAATTTTTCGCGGGCGAATTTAATCTTAATTAACCTAATTAAAAGGATAAAGAAGTCATATGCGACACAATTGAACTCATATCTATAGTTTTTTGCTTTCCACTTACAAGGTCTTTAAGCTGAACCTGATTTTGTTGCAATTCATTCTCACCAATGATGATTGCATATTTTGCACCGAGCTTATTTGCTTCACGCATTTGTGCCCTCATTGATCTACGAAGCATATCACATTCACTTGATAAATTATTATGCCTTAAGTCATTAGTCAATTTTGCTACAACTGGCCTAACACTATCTCCTAACCCAACAATAAATATTTTTATGTTTTCTTTCGTATTTGCATCATTGATTATCATTAAAATTCTTTCCATACCAGCTGCAAAGCCAATCCCTGGTGTTGGTTTCCCTCCAATAATTTCAACCAGTCCATCATATCTTCCGCCACCACATATGGCATCTTGAGCCCCTAATGAAGATGAGCTAATTTCAAAGGTTGTTCTGGAATAATAATCAAGACCCCTCACAAGTTTTGGATCAATTGAATAGCTGATGCTCATTGCATCTAAATAGCTACATAGCTCATCAAAATGATCTTTATCATCCTTTGTCCAGAATTCAGAAATCTGAGGAGCATTTTTTATTATATCGATTTCATTTGGTGATTTAGAATCTAGGATTCGCAAAGGGTTCTTTTCAAATCGCGCTTGACTTGCTTTGCTTAATTTATCAAAATGTGGTTTTAAAAACTGCTTCAATTCTTTTTTATAGTCCTCTCTACAGGTTTCTGATCCTATGGAATTGAGCTTTAGGCTTAAATCCTTGATTCCAATTTGATTAAACAAGGTAACCGCAATAGCTATGATTTCTGAATCAATTTCAGGATGCTCTGAGCCAAAAGCTTCAACTCCAAATTGATGGAATTGGCGATAGCGTCCTTTTTGTGGTCTTTCTCTTCTAAACAACGCATCAATGTAGTAAAGCTTTGTTAGCGGTTGTTGGCTACCTAGGTTATGTTGAATATATGATCTTGATACAGGAGCAGTTAATTCTGGTTTTAATGTCAGGTTTTCACCGCCTTGATCTATCCAGCTATACATTTCTTTTGAAACAATGTCAGTTTCCGTGCCGACACCACGATCAAAAAGCTCAGTTTTTTCAAAGGCTGGCGTTCTAATCTCGCCATAATTATAAAGCATCATTGTCGCATGAATTTTGTTCTCCAAATCCTGCCATTTATACGATTGATCTGGTAGAATATCCTGAGTCCCCTTAATTGACCGTATTTGATTTTTACTCATTTTG
>CAYLUE010000023.1:0-24398 GCA_964386795.1 uncultured bacterium | reverse complement strand
CGTGCTGACCAATGGCATAACCAACACGAAATAATATTCGATTATCCTCAACCATGCCTTCATAATCCCAATCACCATGTACTTCATCACTTAGAGAATGATAATGATTTTTTGTATATATATCTTTCATTTCTAGTCCATATTTTTTGTTTTTTCCACGTACATCTATTCCCCCATCTACATATAAAGAGGGAACGCCCATCTTAGCGAATGCAAAGTGATCCGATCTATAAAAGAATCCTTTTTCTGGTTCTGCATCTGGGGTGATATATTTTTTATCTTGCTTGGCAGCATATTCAAGAATCTGATCTAGATTTGAATTCCCCATACCGATAACTATCAAATCTTTAGTCCTGCCATAGGTATTACCCATAGCATCAATATTGATTACAGCTAGGGTTTTATTCAAAGGATACAGTGGATTCATGCTATAATATTTAGCACCTAGTAATCCTTCTTCTTCAGCAGTGACGGCTAGAAACAATACACTTCTTTTTGTAGTGTCTTTTAAAGCGCTAAAAGCTTTAGCAATAGCAAGAACCATACTGGTACCAGATGCATTATCATTAGCACCATTATATACCTTATCACCAGTTAATTTTTTATTAATACCTAAATGATCCCAATGCGCTGTATATATAATATATTCATTTTTTAATTCAGGGTCATTTCCTTCATGCATAGCCACGACATTTTGTGATTTAACATTTCTATATTTATTTGAAATGCGACTTGTAAATTTAGTGTTTAGTTTAAAAGATTTAAAATTTGGGTCATTGGCCTTAGCTTTCATTTCAGCATAGTTTAGTCCGCTCATTGAAAATAATCTCTCCGCAGTAGGTTGCGGTATCCAACCTTCAAATTGTAATGATTTTTTAGATTCTATTGTTAAATGCTCAGCATCGTGCCCGGACTGGAGTACGCTAAAGGGATATCCAGCAGGTATTGTTTCATGGATAACGATTGCACCAGCAGCTCCTCTTCTTAATGCTTCTTCATATTTATAAGACCATCTACCATAATAGGTCATCGCTTCACCTTTGAACATATTAGGGTCTAATTGATCATCTTTTTTGATAGGTGGGTCATTTACAAGAACGACGACAACTTTACCCTTTACGTTGATATCTTTATAGTCATCCCATCCGTACTCAGGTGCTGATACACCATATCCACAAAAAACCAGGTCAACTTTCTGTAGATAAACCTTTGATTTTTTTTGATAGGTGTTCCCGATAATATCAATACCAGTATCCATGACCCAGCGTTCCTCATCGGTAACAAATTGCGCTCTTAAATTAGATGTTACCCCAAGCATTTTTACATTTTGGGTCCAAGTTCCATTAGGATTACCAGGTTTTAAGTTCATTTCTTTAAAATTATCAACCAAATAACTGATCGTTTTTTTACCACCAGCAGTAGCTGGTTTTCTTCCCTCGAATTCATCCGAGGAAAGTGTAGTGATATAATCGTTTAATAATTCAGCTGTTATAACTTTTTGACTATTCAGAATATCATCAGAATGAAGATATTTATTCCATCCTAGCTTAGATTCACTAGTGCAAGTAGCAAAAAATAGAGATATAAATACAATTGAATTTTTAATTAAAGACATTAATGCTCCATATAGTATTATTGTTGATTAATTAGAATTATTTTAAATGTTTTGATATAAAAGATGCGTTTCCTAGTGATTGGTATAGCACGGATAAAATGAACACCAAAACTATAATTTTTTGAGAAACAACATTAAATACAAGACTAAAATCACTTTCCTTTGGAGGAGGACCAAATTCTAATATTAGAATATAAAAAAATATCATTACAGCGAATGATAAATATCCATAAGCGTATTTATTTTCAAATCTTTTATCCCTAAACATTGCAAAGGATAATAGTATAGATGTAGCTAGAAAACATCGAAATGCCCACTTTACGGCTATAACATGGGAGTCTAGCACATAGTTATGAGGTGTAAAGCCAACTACAATAAAAAATATAGCTCCAGCAATACCGAACAAAGAACCTGTCTTCCCTAATTTGTCAGAAATCATGCTCTTATTAAATAATTTCATAAAATAATAAAAATAAATAACGAACGTTACACCGCATACCAATAATCCAAAGGCGAACAAAATAAAAGATGCAAGATTTTGATCGGATAAAATTCCCAAATCACTAAAGAAATTTCTGGTAAATGAATACCCTTTTGAACTAGGGTCATTTAAGGTGCCACCACCATAAAAAAGGATGGATGAGAAAAATAAAAGAATAAATATTCCAATATTGTATCGTGGAATAGTAACGAGTGCTAATTTTATAAATTTCATATTGATTTAATATATACTAGTCTTTCCATCCTCTTGACATGAGCACTTGAAGAAGGGCAACGCTAATAACAAATACCATAAACCAATCGTTTCTATCGATGGTGATCGCTAGGCCAACTACGCTAACTGCCAATGCAAATAAAGTGAAATATTTTTTCATACTTTCTCCTTGTTGATATTTATAATTAAGATTTTAGAAAAAAAGCTTATTAAATCATGTATAATTTTTTTCCAATAAGTAAGCAAAAACTGAAAAAGAGTAAATTGCCAACCACAAGACCCATATAAAGCGGTGTAATTGAAACTCCACTATATGGATCCATAGTAAATAGTGTATAGATAATTAATAACACATTAATCAAAGCCATATAAGAAATACTTTTTAGAAAATTTTCATGAATATACTTTTCAACTGACAACCTGTATGTGAAAATTGATATACCGGACCAATAGAAAAGGCCAAAAGAAAAGATCAGGCTAAATTCAAACATCATATGATTAACAGCATCTTTAGCATCACCCCAAATAATTACATAATCTTGAGACCATGAAATAATAAAACCAAACGTTGCAATCAAAAAAAGGTAAGTCGCTAAATTCATAAGGGGGTCATTTAATTTTTCTTGAAATGTGCTATTGATGGAATACATACCAAAACCAATAAGAGTTGCGCCAATAATTGATAATAATGCATACAGGAGACTGATTTTACCATTTAGTATAATTTGATTTGCAAAAAAAGTAAATACATGAGACCCTTCCTCTGGGGTTCCGGTCATTATGATTTGCATAATAAAAGGAATTAAAGAAAAGAATCCACCAATCATAAAACATAGAGCCGGCACATTCTCTATTGAAATATATTTTTTTATCATAACTATTTAGATTTCATTTTATTTTTAATCTCTACAAGCCTATCGTAAGCATCAATCGATATAAAAGAACCGCGAAAACTTTTGTCCATATCATCTATGAGATCATACCATTCGTTCAATTGCGCTGATGAAGGTTTATTGACAGTTAATCCATATTTTTTCATCGTTTCTACAGCCTTATCTGATCCGTGTCTATTTTTATCCTGAAACCTTTTGCCAATATCTTTTGATATACTCATCATTGCCTGCTGATGTTTGGGTTTTATTTTATTCCATATTCTCATATCTAAAACTATAGCGCCGGTTAAATTACCCCATTTCATATCAAGCATATTATCAGCGATACCAAAAATTTGTTGTGCTAGAGCATACATAGTATTTAAGCCAATAGAGTTAATCAGACCTGTTTGAAATCCAGAAAGAATATCTAATGTCGTCAATGGAACTGATTGAAATCCGTTTTGCTCATAAAGTTGCACAGATTTATAATCACCTGCCCAGGTCCATATTTTTGTCTTTTTCAAATCAGAAGGAGTAAATACGGGATCAGTGGAAAACCAATATACCCAACCCACATCAATCATGGTTAGTAACTTAAAGCCATTCTTTTCAGATTCCGAATAAAGTTCATTCTTTAGTTCATTTCTTACAAAATCAACATCTTCATAGCTCTGATATAATAGAGGGTAGTTAAACGAGGTAAAGTATTGGTTTACTTCAGTCATACCTTCTGTAGTTACTGCAGCGCCATGAATTTGACCAATTCTAATTTTTCTAATCATATCTCGCTCATCACCAACAACTCCACCGGGGTATATTCTAAGCTTCACTTGTCCATCAGTAGCTTTATTCCACTCTTGGCCCATCTCAACAAGTAAACCGTGCCATTCGGTACCCTCAGGAGCTAATGTAGCCATTTTAATGATTATTTTTTTAGCGTACACCTCATGAGATAAGGTTAAGACTATAAATATTCTAAATATTATACTCATATTCATTTTATTAATAGAAGAACTCATCAATATTATCCAATAACCAATTCGCCCTTTTTTGATTAATATAATTAGTCAAACTTAATTCTGGATTAGCATGTATATCTATATTCAATGCCTTATAGAGCATATTTGTAAACTCTTTTTTGTTTTGCTCTGAAACAGATATGTTTTCAGCATAAGCAATATAAGGAGAAAGGTCTTCCCCGCTTGATGCTTTTATAGCTTTATCAAAAAAAGATTTTGCGATCTCTACCTTGTTTTCTTTTGCATCATGCCTAATTAATGAATATGAAATCATTGCTGTATACAAAGCCCCATAATTCCACTCTGGATTTAAGCTCAATGCAGTTTCCAAAAGTAACCCTATTTTTGGAAGTTGTATTACCCATTCAGGATCACCGTTACTAGATTGAATTGCTCCTGCATATGCTGCTGCGGACCAGTATAATTTATCAATATTGTTTATATCAAATAAAGGAGTTTCGTTAGGCCCACCATTTAACCATGTATCATAATTGGGATAATCAGTCAATATTGATTGATCAATATATTTAACAGCTCGAGAAAAATCTGAATTAGCTTGAGCATATTTTTTTAAACTTTTTTTGTAGTCGTCTTGTTTAATTCTATCTGCACTATCTACCGTAAATCCAAATGAATAAATCGTCAAATTTTTAGAAGCGTTAAAAAGTAAAGCGGGATTTGTAGGGTTTGTATTTGCTTTTTTTTCAGATCGTATCACTTTATTCTTTAAAAAAGATTCAGAGATAGATGGAGTATAGTTTAAGGCCATCACGCTCATCTTTGATGTACTACAAGAAATATTTAATAAGAGAAAAAAAGGAAATAAATAAAAGTGTTTATTCGTGTAATTCATTATAAAGAGGAAAAGATTGACAAATTTCTATTACTGATTTATTGACATTTTTAATAGTTGTTTGATCTTCAATATTTAATATTACTTCATCAATTAAAGTAACGATTTGATTCATTTCATCGCTGCCCATACCCCGCGTTGTTATTGCGGGAGTCCCTACGCGAATTCCGCTAGTAATAAATGGACTTTTTTGATCAAATGGAACCATATTTTTATTAACGGTAATTCCAGCTTTTTCAAGGGCATTTTCTGCAGCTTTTCCAGTTACGTTTTTATTTGATAAATCTATTAAAACAACGTGCGTATCGGTCCCACCAGAAATTAATTCATAACCTTTAGATTGAAATGCTGCAGCCATTGTTTTAGCATTATTGACTATATGCTGAGCATATATTTTAAACTTTGGATCTAATGCCTCACCAAAAGCAATAGCCTTAGCCGCAATAATATGCATTAATGGACCTCCCTGTATTCCAGGCATTACAGCTGAATCTAATATTTCAGATACCATTTTAACTCTGCCAGATTTTGGCGCAACTATATCCCATTTATTTTCACTATCTTTCCCCATCATAATCATCCCGCCGCGTGGTCCACGCAATGTTTTATGAGTTGTTGTAGTAACTACATCGCAATATGGCATTGGAGATGGATGTAATCCAGCCGCAACTAGACCAGATGGGTGAGCAATATCTGCCATTAAAAAAGCGCCTATTTCATCTGCAATAGTTTTAAACTCAGAAAATTCAACATGCCTAGGATAAGCGCTTCCACCGCATATTATAACTTTTGGTTTATATTTATGAGCGATTTCACTAACTGAATCAAAATTCACCCTACCGGTACTTCGATCAACCTGATAGGAGACAGAATTATACATTTTTCCAGAAAAACTTACTTTACTTCCATGGGTAAGGTGTCCGCCATGCGCCAAATCCAATCCCATGATAGTGTCGCCAATTTCTGCAAAGGTCATTAAGGTTGCCATATTTGCCTGCGAACCTGAATGCGGTTGAACATTAGCGTAATCACATTGAAAAAGTTTTTTAGCGCGTTCTCTTGCTAAATTTTCCGCTTCATCAACATGTTCACAGCCACCATAATATCTAGCGCCAGGATAACCCTCAGCATACTTATTTGTCATAACGCCACCAGCCATTTCAAGCACTGGGTAGCTTACAAAGTTTTCTGAAGCAATAAGCTCTAGCGTATTATGTTCGCGATCTAATTCACGAAGTAAGATTTCATATACTTGTTGATCAGATTTTTTTATATGTAAAAAGGGATGATTTTCGCTCAACGCAATTACCAATCGCTTTGTTTGTTTAAACGCTCTCCTACCCAGCTATAACAAGAAGTAGTAGTTTTGATATAACCTCTATTTTTTATATTTGCATCCATCATAAACCACTGTGGTTTTCCAAATAGAACTTCATTTTCACTTAGCCAAGTTTTTGAACGACTATATCTAGAAAATCCCATTTTTTCTGCTTTTTCAAATCCATCATAAGCAAGGGTTGCAACTACCCTGTCATCTGTGCTTATTTGTCCAGATCTACACGCCTGAAAACCTTTATAGTAGACATTAGCCTTTGCAGCTACTGATTCACCACCATCAGATAGCATAATAGCTCTATCTGCCCAGTCAAAAGCAGAAGTATAATCTTGATTTTCTAAATAAACTTCAGATATTTTAATTGCGGTCCTGAAATTTCTGGGATCCAGTCTAAACAGTTTTTCATAGGTCTTTGCAGCGGATTCAATATCATCTGCGGTATCGTAGGCCTGAGCAAGCTTGCGAAAGGCTACCTTGCTAGTTGGGTCTTCGTCAACTACTTGCTTTAATATATCAATAGCTTCATTTGGCCTATCAGCTTCTAAGAGCTTATCAGAGTAATCAAGTCCATAGCTAATGTTATCCGGATTACTTTCAAATCGGCTTTTATATACTTCCAATGGATCTCTGCCGCTCTTCTCATAGGCTTGAGCAAGATCACTTTGAGCGCCTTCATTGTTAGGTTGAATCTTTAATAAATCCTTAAGAACTACTATTTGATCCTCATACCTGCCTTCTTTTTCGTACAATTTTGAGAGTTCAGTTTTTATATCAACATCTTCAGGTGATATAAATGTTAATCTATCAAGTTCATCCATTTGTAGATCTTTTTTACCCTGCTTCTGGTAAGAATAGGCTAAACGTTTTCTTAGTTCAACATTTTCTGGTAAAAAATTCAAACCCTTTAATAATACATATTCAGAGCTATCGTATCGACCCATATATTCATAAGCTATTGCATAATATAAATACACTTCTTTTGGATCTTCGCGATCACAACCAAGATTTGTTAATTCGCCATAAACCTTAACAGTATTTTCCCAGTCTCTATTTTTGTAAAATTCGGCTGCACTACTAAAAACACGTGGACATCTCACTTTTCTTATAGAGTCTTGACGTGCTTGTTCTGCCGCATCCGCGCTAACATCTGGTGCGGGTGGCGCACACATTGTTATAAATATTGCGATTGCAAAAAATAATATCTTATTATTAAATAAATTGAGCGTCATTGCTTTGCCCTTCTTCTTAAAAACCATACATCTCCTAAACTAATTCCTACTGAAACTTCTCTAAATGATTCATTGAAATAATCAACTGATGAACGGTTTCCATTTTTGAAGGAAATATCTAGCTGATTACCTGTGTTGCCAAATTTAATGCCAAAACCCATTGATAAACCATTCTCAATTACATCATTTCTAGCCATAATGTAGCTGTAATTCTTTCGATACAGACCTAATCTTAGGGTTACTTTATCCTGCCAGTCCTTTGCGTCCAAATCTCCAAATTTAATTAAACCTAAACCAAAATGATTTTTTGATATGATCTGATCATTGTATAAGCTAATAAAATTCATATTTTCAGCATTATCATTCCATTGTTGAAATTCAAAATATGTATTTAAAGAATTTTTAAAATCTATATTGAAACCCACATTAAAATCATTGGGTGCATAAATCTTTTCTAAATGGACAGTATCTACACCAGTATCCGATGGAAAATCATTGGAGCTTGGTACAAAATTTCTATCAGAGTCTTCAAATAATTCAAAATTATAACTATATCCAGATACTGGCTTTAAGGTTTTACCAAAAGCGGAGTATAAACTAATTAATAATTTATCTGATTCAAAAATTTCCCCAGAAAAATAAGCATTATATTTTGAGCCTTTATAAGAAATAATGTTAAGAGATCGATAATAAATATCATTTAAAATAATTGATTTCTCATTTCGAGATGAACCAAAATAATTATCATACCCAAAGCCAATATTCATTTTAGCATTAATTGGTAGCGTGAAAGCAAAATTGGAAGCCATTATTCCGCCACCAGATCTAAACTCTTTAAATGAATTAATAGAATCATCATAGTACTGAGCGCTCATCGTATCTGTTTGAATAAATGTATTGTGACTATTAATAGGTTTAACCGTTAATCCAATGGCATATTTACCTCTAATAGGAACCAGGAATTGAATACCATTAAATTGCGAAGATAAGCTGTTAGAATTAGAATTTTTCAATTCAAAAGATTGCGATATAAACGAAGTATTGATATATGAAAAATCTAAATGACTCCAAGTGGACGGATTATTTAATGACACTTTTGATGCAAAACTTGGAATCAGTCCAATTGACCCCAGTCCATCACTAGATGAGTGGTATGAGGAATTCATAATTCCTAATCCGTGAGAATTATAGATAGATTGAGAATAAGGAATGCTCAATAATAATATTAAAGTTTTTAGATAATCAAGGAATGACATAGGTAATTCTTAGTTTTGGGAAAAATTCAATATGATTTGAATTATAAAAATTGATAGTAGTAAACGGATTATTTGTTACGCTGGGTTGAATATTGAATACTTGAATAGATTTATTCTTTTCGAAAAAATTATTACTGCCAATTCTATGATTGAATTTTAATTCGTTATTTTTTAGCGTTGATGAAGAAACACTACTAAGCTCATAATCAAATGGTTCATTTTCATAAAAAGTAAATTGATCAGGAAATTTGCTATCGTTTAATGGGTATGAATTAATTATTATTGAATTAGATGTATCATTATCAAGTGAAAATAGTACAAGCTCTGATTTTCTAATAATACTCCCCTTTGGTAATTGCCATTCTTTTGTATCTACCATAATTAAAGATTTAAGGCCTTTTGCAAGTGAGACTGATAAATTACTCGTATCGCTTTCAATGAGATTGACAGGTTTCAATATTGATAAATCTTCAACAGCGCTATGAACATTGAAAGTATCAATGGTAGTCGAATCATTAATAATATATGTAAAATATACTGATAAAGATGGGCTAGTATTTTCACCACTGTTCATACTATAAAATTCATAAAAATCCTGCTCAGTATTAAAAACTTCAACTAAGAATGAATTATTAAAATCTATTTTAGAGGTATCTATAAATTCAGCAAAATATGTAGTGTCAATATTAAAATTAAGCTTGGAATAAGAATTGGATGTATCATGAGAAATAGTTCCAAAGGATATAACATCTGAATAGTTAGTATTATAATTTAAATAATTTGTACGATTCCGACTAAAAACTGAATCAGAAACATTTGGAAAATACCGTAAAGAAAAAATAGAATTTGCGAAAGTTGAATCTATAAAATTAAGAGTTAATGTTAAGCTGTCAACTGTTAAAGATGAATCATTATAATCATGAAATTCACCAACAGTACTTCCGGTGAATGGATCATATCTTTGATTTGAAAATTTATTAAACCTTAGCAAATCAAATTCAAACTCATATTCATCATTGTTTCCCAAATATAGATTTGATGACCCGGCCATAACTGGTGGCGTTTGATAGGTGAGGGCTTCTATAACATCAAAAGATACCGTATCTATTGTAAAAGGTAGATTCTTATCTTCTACATTTAAAGGCTTGTCTTCACAGGATATTAAAATGAAGAAGAGTAATAAAATAAAATTTATAACTCTAGAATATGGTATGGGCATGATTAATCTAATTTATATGCAATAAACAATGAACTAAGCGAATTGTTTCGTTAATTCTTCATTTATTTTGATAGCAGCAGCATCATAATTTGGAGATTCACTATCATCTATCTTAATGGATACTAGTTTTTTCTTATTTGCTTTAATTAATGGAAGCTTAAGCAATTCTTTAGTATTATTATTTGATGGACTATCAAGCGATATAATTAGATCAGCAGATGGTGCAGCTGCTTCATAGCAATTGATTTTATCACCTTTTAGTTCATCAGGTAATTGAACACCAAGTTTTTTATATACAGAACGGTCATAAATACAGTGTTCATCGATATTGTGCACAGTTATGACAGTTTTAATATCATCATAGAATTCTTTATTTTCATAAATCTGTTTATAAATCAATGGGATAGATGCAGTTTGCCAGTCATTGCAAATAATTACATCGGGTTTCCAGAATAGGTGAGGTAAGGTAGCTATAGACGCAATTGAGAAATAAGCATATCTTTCATCATTATCAGGCAATACTCTTCCATTTTTTGCTTTGTATAGAAGATCTGTAAGGGGTTTATACCAATGATTGTTTTCAAGAAAGTAAACCTGTACTCTTGTTTTGGGTATGAATGCACTTTTTGCAGACACCATCTCATTTTCACCATTAAATTCAAATGGTATCTCTCTAAGGCGAATAACTTCTCTTAAAATATATTTTCTTTCACTTACAAAACCATATTTAGGCAGAATAGTTCTTATATCATGCCCAGCGGTTTGCAGAGAAAGTGGTACATCAACAGAATATTTACTTAAGTGTGATGTATTCGCAAAAGGTGCAATTTCAGTAGTAAAATAAAATAATTTTAAAGACATAATGTATTTTTTTCTATTGTACGTTAAGCTGCTTGATAGATTCTCGAGCTTTTTCATAAAACTCAGAACCTGGAAAATAATCTAATAGCCTTTGGTATTCTTCTTTGGATTTTTTGATATTTCCCATGCTACGATGACAATGACCTAGTTTAAGTTGCGCGTCATCATCTTTATCAGTTCCTGAAAAAGAAAAGACTTTTTCAAATTCAATAACTGCTCTTTTATAATTTTTTATTGTATAATAGCACTCCGCTAGCCAATACTGACTGTTATCAGCTAAATCATTAGTAGGGTCAGATAATACTAATCCAGAAAAACCATTAATTGCCTTATTATAATCGCCGTTTTGATAAGCTGACAATGCATCTATATAGATTTTTTTATATTCTATGGGGCTAATCCTTGAAGTTACTTTATCTGATGCTTTATTATTTTTCAAATCATACATTTCTGTAAAACTATTCGCTAAGGTGACTATTTTATTTTCAACCATAACTAATTGAGCAAGTATTTCAAAATTGACACTATCGACGTATGAAATTTTATCTTCAATCAGTCTCATTTTATTTTGAAAAGTATTTATTCTATTGATTAGTAAAATAGCAACAGAATCTGTTTGTTCTTTCGCCTTAAGATTTGCGGAAAGAGCATTTTGCAATTCGGGGAGAAGTAAGCGCATTTGCGCATCCAATGAGTCTATGCGCATATTTTGTTTAGATACAGTGCTATTAATACGTGATAATTCACGAGAAGCGCTTGAATTTTGTCCAAATACCAATGTGGGCAAAATAAAGGCAAATACTAGGATTGTATAATTAAGTATTTGTTTAGACATTTGATCTAACCTCGGATTTATTAATCAAATAATGATGTGAATTTACCTCAAAACATGGAAAATCGATATTATTTTTTAAATTATTAATATATCTCTTCTTTGCTAAAATTTATAACAATTCCAATCATAATAAAGCTTGAAAGGAGAAATGATCCACCATAAGAAACAAAAGGCAATGGAAGACCTTTAACCGGAATCATACCAGATGCCATAGAGCAATTGACAAATATATGTGCAAGAAATATTGTAGCTATTCCAACAAGCACTAGTCCAGAAAATCTATCAGTAGCATTAAATGCTAAATTCAATATTCTGAGAACTAAATACATAAATAATAATAGCATTATTAATATTGATATAAATCCTAGTTCTTCACCAATCACGCTGACAATAAAATCAGATTCCTGGACGGGTAAAAATTTTAATTGTGTTTGAGTACCTGCGCCCCATCCTTTTCCAAAAAACCCTCCAGAACCTAATGCTGTTTTACTTTGAATGACTTGATATCCTGAACCCAAAGGATCAAGCTCTGGATTGATAGCAGTTAATATTCTATTTCTATGGTACGGTCTTAAAAAACTATTCCAAAATAATGGAAAAACTAATCCAAGAAAAATATTTGAAAAAAATATTGAAATACCATTCCATAGTTGCGGTTTAGATAAAAATATTATCAAAGCCATTATAATAGTCCATATTGTAAAAACCATCACATCAAAAGCAGTAAGGATACTTAATACGGGTGCAATCACTAAAAATAAATGAAAAGGTCTAGCCCCTACCCAGTAGAGCATTGGAATTACCGGGCTCATCATAACGAGAGCAGTGCCAAGATCAGGCTGATTCAATACAATTATAGCTGGTATAAATGCTATCATAAAAGGAATAAAATTAGAAGTAAAATGATCTAATTGAATGCTTCGATCCGATAAATATCTTGCCAGGGTTAACACAATTACTAATTTTGAAATTTCAGAGGGTTGAAGACTAAAAGGCAAGCCAATATTTATCCATCTATAAGTATCTGCAACCTTAGCGCCAAAAAAAGGTATTACAACAGAAAGAGTGACTAATATATATAATATATATACATATTCATGAACTATTTTCTTTGGGACTATTGAGAAAAGCATCATTAATATGAGAGCGGGAATTAAAAAAATTAGTTGCCTTAAAAATGCATTAGATGCGTCATCTGCTTTAATTTCTGCAACGCTATATAATGACGTTAATCCAATAATTAATATACCAAAAATGATAATGATTAATCCAAACGGGGATGATTTTATTGATTTAGTTAAGCTTGCAATCATTGATTGTTAGCAATTTTTGGATTATTCTTACTATAATATTTTTTAAATATTTTTCTAGCTATTGGAGAAGCAACACTTCCACCGCCTCCACCATTTTCTACCAAAATAACTACCGAAACCGTAGCCTCTCCCCTATTTGCATATCCTACATACCATGCGTGCGTTTCTCCATGTGGATTTTCAGCAGTCCCTGTTTTACCATATACATTTACATTATTAATTTTTGGATTTGAAAGCTTTCCAGTTCCTTTTGTGTCATAAATAACTTTGCGCATAGAATTATGGATAATTTTCCAAGTATCATCGCTAATTGAAACATTATTATTTATTGATAGTAGATTGGGAGTAACTAAGTGAAGATTTTTAACATTCCCTTTATTTGCTAAGAGATTGATATAGGCCATCATTTGAATCGGTGTTACTAATATTTCACCTTGACCTATAGCTATATTTAACATTGCTCCCGTTGACCATCCATACCTGCCATATAATTTGTTCATGTATTTTCTATTAGGCACCCTACCTTTCATTTCGGATGGCAGATCAATATTGGTTGGAACACCATGTAAGAATTCTTTTGATCTTTTTTCTAGTTCGTCAAGTCTTACCTTTTGTATTGCTTCATAAAAAAATACATCACATGATTGAGCTATCGCAGATTCAATATTTACAGTACCGTGACCATTCTTATCCCAACATTTATGCACTCTATCATAAAATTCATACTCACCAGTGCAAACTGTAGACCAACTTTTATTTACAAGTTTCTTTTCTAGTAACTCTATGGCTACAACCATTTTAAATATAGAAGCTGGCGGGTACAATCCATTTGCAGCGCGATTCAATAATGGCCTATCTGGATCTGATACGATTTCTTGCCATTCTTTACTTGAAACCATCCCTGTGAATAAACTAGGATTGTAATCTGGTGAACTTACATAAGCTAATATTTCACCAGTATTGGGAATTGATACTATAGCAGCACCTTTTTTATTAGCGTAAATTTCTTCAACTAATAATTGAAGGTCTATATCTAGTGTAGTGTTAATATTTTGACCAGGCTGTGGTAAGATATTATCATAGCCATCAACCTCACCTGCTTCTCTACCGTATGCATCAACTTGGTAATATGATACCCCCTTTTGACCGCGTAGTTTATTTTCATATTTTTTTTCTATACCTGACCATCCAGCTAAATCTCCAAAGCTATATTGATTGGTTTGTGAATTATTTATCATTTCCTTATCTATTTCTTTTAAATAACCCAGGACATGTGTGGCCTTGACCATTGGGTGATAAATTCTCTCAGGAAATTGCTCATATATAATACCTGATAAATTATTTTTATTTTCCTCAAGCTGACTAAGCTGTTCTATAGTTAAATCTTTTGCAATTTTTGTTGGTAAAAATCTGCTACGAAAATAATTTTTATAATTATTGATAAGCGTAAGTGTATCTATACCAGTTGCTTTGCTAATAATAGAATAGTTTTTATTCTTATTTTTGATTTCAGCATCAATACCATAAACTATATATGTTGGATAATTATCAACAATTATCTTGCCATTTCTATCTAATATTAAACCTCTTGGTGCAGGTGTGGATAGCGCTCTGACATAATTACTTTTTGCTCTTTTTAAATATATTTCATTATCAATTATTTGAATTTTAAAAAATCTACCAATAAGCAATAAGTGTACAAATAAAACAAAAATATAAAAAACCCACAAGCGATTTTTAGATGCTATATTAGGAGATTTCAGCATTTGATGCCTCCTTTAGTGGATATATAAATTGAACTGCTATAAGAAATAGTAATGTATATGAAGCAGATGCAAACCACTTAAATATAAAATCTGAAGTATCAGATAGATAAATATTCTGAAATCTAAAATAACAAATAATAAAAAAATGAAGGAAGATAATAAGTAACCATAATGAGTGAAAAATATAGGGAAGTAATTTTTCATAACTTTTACTTAAATAGCCAGCTAGATAGCCCACTATAGAAAAGGAAAGAGCCTCTAATCCAAAAAAAGAGCCAACACCAAATAAATTTGACAATAGCCCAAGTGTAAAACCTGCCAACGTACCAGTAAATTTTCCTTTATATAATGCAATGTATAATATGAAAATAACCAAGAAATCTGGTCTTATTAGATTTAGGGAAAGAAAATCAACTAAAAAGAATTGAATTAACAAAGCAAATATTGAAACAAAAACAATTTGAATATTATTCATTAGAATTCTCACGAATTACAAAGACATTTAATAATGAACCAATCTTTGATGAAATTCTAACCTTTACGACTTTTTGAAAACTCGATCTTTCATCTTGAATTTCTATAACTTCACCAACAAACAAGTTCGATGGATAGATATTGCTAAAACCAGACGTAAGGACTTTATTTCCTATTTCTATATTAGCATTTTTTTGTATTTCTCTAATTTCACATATATCATCACGTAAATACCTTAAAATTCCAACAGATCCAGTTGGAAATATTCTAACAGAAATTCTATAATTTACATCAGTAATCAACTGGGCAATTGAATTGCTTTTGCCAACAGCTATAGTTTTTCCAATAACGCCTTCAGGAATTATTATCGGTTGATCTATTTCAACACCATCATTTTTTCCAACATTCAAAGTGATTGAGGATAAGTTTGAAGATGAACCCATATTAAGCACCTTGGCTGATAATAAATTAAAGTTGCTATCCTTTTTATAGTCAAGCAATGATTTTAATGTTTTATTTTCTTCAAAGGATCTCAGCATCGCATCTGATTGAAGGCTAAGCTGAAGGTTTTTTTCTCGTAATAATTGAGTCTCCTCTTCAAGCTGAATAACTGTCTTCAGCCACATATTAGGTGCAGTAATAAATGAAAAAGAGTCTAAGAATTTTGCTCTAACAAGCAGTGTATTAGGTGAGTCGTTATTTAATAGTAAATTAAATGAAATTGAAACTGCTAATATAAATACTAAATGATCTCTCTTTTTTACAATAGATAGATATATTTTTTGCATTTATTTTATATAAGAACGGACTCGTATTTTTTTACATCCTCGAGAACTTTTCCAGTGCCGCGCACAACAGAAAGCAAGGGGTCCTCTGCTACGTTAACAGGAACACTTGTTTGTTCGCGAATCAATTGATCTATTCCTTTTAACATACTTCCACCACCAGTCATTATAATACCTTGGTCAAGTATATCTGCGGATAGTTCTGGAGGAGTGCGTTCTAACGCGCGCTTTACAGCTTCTACGATAGCGTTAATAGGGTCTTTGAGGGCCTGCCTAATTTCATCCGATGACACTTCAATAGTCTTAGGTATGCCAGATACCAAATCTCTACCTTTGACGGCGATCATTTCAGTTTTAACTCTCATAGCTGAACCTACAGATTTTTTGATTGATTCAGCTGTTGAAGGACCCACTTCAAGCTTATGTTCATTCCTAAACCATTGAATGATAGCAGTATCCATTTCATCGCCAGCTACACGAATTGCCTCTTTTGTTACTACTCCATTTAAGGCAATAACGGCAATCTCTGTGGTACCCCCACCTATATCAATAATAATACTTCCAACAGGTTTTGAAATATCTAAGCCAATGCCAATTGCAGCTGCTACTGGTTCTTCAATAAGATAAACTTGACGGGCATTTGCACGTTCACCAGAATCTCTAACAGCTCTACGCTCAACCTCTGTGACCCCGGAAGGAACGCAAATAACCATTCTGGGTCTAGCTAGTCTATTCATATTTATTTTACTTATAAATCCCTGAAGCAGACCATCGGTCATGTTAAAATCTGCTATTACGCCATCTCTGAGCGGTCTTACCGTTTCAATCTCTCTATGAGTTCTTCCAACCATCGCCTTAGCATCATAGCCAACAGCAATTATTTTATCATCATGAACAGACTTCGCTACAATTGATGGTTCATTGATCATTACTCCCTTGCCTTTTATGTAGACAAGCGTATTTGCCGTACCTAGGTCTATTGCAATATCGCCAGATACCCAACTTAAGGGGTTTTTAATTTTATCGAAGAAACTCATTAAAATATTATAATTACACTCGGATTATGTAAATAATTTATGAATAAAAGAGGTACGATTACATTAAATAAAACAAGTAATATTACTTTCCTTTTAATCTTCCATCCGTGGCAAGTTTATCAGCGACCTTATTTTTATCTCTTAAAACATGAGTACAAGACCAACTTTTAAATTTAGATAAAAGGGAATATGTTTCTTTATAAAGTTTTTTCATACGATCATTTTTTACCTTATAATGTCCACTAATTTGCTTTACAACTAATTCGCTATCTGAATATATATTAATATTTAGAATATTTGATTTCAATAATAACTTAAGACCATAAATTAATGCACCATATTCTGCTTCATTATTTGTGGAGTCATCTAGATATTCAGAAAAAGATAATATTTCCACTTCATCTTTGTATACAACACCGCCAATTCCTGATGTTTTTGAATGCAAATCTGCTGCACCATCAACATACAACGTGTACGTATGGCTTGTAGTTAGAAGCTTATCATAAATATTCTTTAATTCTGGATTGTCACGATTATCCTTATCGTCTAACAATTTAATTAATGCATCAATTTCCTTTTGATCAAAATTCATCAAAAAACTACCAGGCATTCCCACCATAAAAAGGAGATGTTAGTCGATAGTCTCCAAAACCAGATTCATCTATAAAATCAAAATATTTATTAATACGGTAATAATGCCATCTTTGTTGATAAATCCTCGTGAATGGATCACTATACTCTTCAATATCATCTGGGCGTCCAAATTTAATATAAATCTCACCCATATGAGTTCTCCATCCATCCGTGCTCCCTTTGAAAGAATTATTTGCATATGCTACTCTTGCAAAATACTCATCCTGAAGTTCGTTCTGTTTGGTTTCAGGGGAAGGGTCTAGATCTTTCCAATACTTTAAAAACAACTCTTCTTGCTTTGCAGGTTTTGAACGTCTCATTTTTTTATATTCATCATCAACTAAAATATATCTCATCGCTAGAATCGCTTGATTAAAATTAGAGATAGATTTAGAAAAACCATCACGAGTTACACCAAAAATCAGTGTTTCTTTTTTCTCTTTTTCTCCTTGATTCAAGGTAACATATACTTTTTTCCTAAGACCTTTATTGATAATATCATCCGGAACAACTATTCTCTGGTAAAAGTAATCTTCTGTTGAATTTATCTCAAATGATTGATTCCATAATTCTTTTTTATTTGTCGATTTAATTACAATATTAATTTTATATAAACCTGTATCTATTTTCCCTGAAAGAAAAATTGTAGGTTTAATAGATTTTTTTCCAATAATATTTGATATAATAGGAATTTCATTATTATTCAAACCCCAGTATCCTTCAAAACTATCTATTAAAAAAGGTTTATAAAGCGAGAGGTTTGGATTGTTTTTTTTGTGTTTTATTTCCCTATTAATTATACCGCTCTCATTAGAATCTCGATCAAACAATTCAGAAGAAATTATATAATCATCAGCAGGTACTTTAAATTCATAAAAATGAATAGTGGAAATCTTATCGGAAGTTGACTCTAAATAACTATCGGTTTTAAGTGTATTTGACCAGCTTTTTCTTCCTACCTGTGTACCCTTTTTCTTTTTAATTGTTATCTTAGCCTGATACGATGATTCAAAAGTGTCTTCTTTTTTTACAAACTTAAGCACCTTGTTTGGAACAACTAAATAAGATAAGATTCTAATGGAGTCTGATTTTGAATCTGCAACAGAAAGCGCTGAAAATGTATACTGACGTAATAATTCTTTCTTTTTTCCACGATCTCGATTTTGAGCGCACATCTCTTCAGAAAGAAAAGTAAAACTAAATATTAATAATACAATTTTATACATTTTATCTATAACGATACGAGATCATCCCTTCAGAAGTTCCAAGCCAAACCGTTGATGCTTTAACTTTCATTGTGTTTATTTCACCTAAAAATTTATAATCAAATACCTGAACTATTTTATCTTTTATATCATATTGTATTAAACCGTTAACAGTTGCAACAAAAATAATATTCTTATGCACATCGATATCTTTAATTTCTAAACCACTATATATATCAGCACTTACAGCATTAGACCAGGAGCGATTTGAAAAATTAAATTTAATTATCGATTCTTGACTAGCAAGATAAATCTCATTTCGATATTTAGCAATTGAAGTAAATCTTAATTGATTAGAGGGCAAAGTAAATTCTTTGCTTGTATAGCCAAACGTTTCAGGTTCATAGAATGTATCATTTTTATTATCATAAATATATATACCAGAATTTGTAGCAATAAATAATAAGTTTTTATGATATAACAAATCATATACAGGAATATTTTTTATTATATCCGTGACATCGTTTTCAAAAAACTTTTTTGAAATCGTATTGATTATCATTAGTCCATTTGCAGTTGCTAACCACACCTCATCATCTATATTAACCATATCGATTACAATACTTTTTCTTGTATATGATGGTATATAAAGCTCATCCCATATTTCATCTTTTTTATTAAACATGATGATTTTTTCTTCACCACCAAATAACACATCTTTTTTTAAATCAAGAGACGAAAAAATAGGGGTGGGATTTAAATTGATAATTTTATCAAAATAATAATGGTCATAAATATTTCTGTCGGAATCAAAGTATGTTAATCCTCCATTTAGCATTGATGTCCTGCCACCAAGCCATAAGGAATATTTACCATCGAATGTAAACACATCATTTGATGCTAGTCCAAATCTATACGGTTCTAACATTCTCATATTTTTATCGCCAAAAAAGAAAGTGCCATCTTCGCAGCCTATCATGATATGTCCAAAGTTATTTTCAGCTAAGGTCGTAATTCTAATATTTTCCCCATCAGGACTTAGAATGGTATTGAGACTATTCATCCAGCCATCTAGAAAGGTATAATTAAAGAGTAGTTCTGAATAATCATATATTGGTCCGCTCAGCCCTGAACTCCATGCTATAGCCCTATCTTGACGCACGACGGTCTCAAGTACAATTCCAGTCATCCCATCTAGTCTATATAGTATACCCGATGAATCAATCCAGATATCTTTTCCATCATCACCTATACGATTAATATAATTTCTATTGGCTATACCAAGAGATGCTAGCTTGATAATTCGCCAATCACCTTCAGCGGTAAGGCTATATTGTAGTGATTCTAAGGTTGACACCCACAGCATTCCACTTGAAGAATAATGAACCGCTGTTACCATATTGCCATCAAGACCTTGGGATCGCGTGATGGGCGATTCAAATCGTTGCGAATTAATATTAAATCGCAGCACACCCCCTGTTTGTGTTCCTATATATGCATATCTATCTCCAAAAGAAATAGAATTAATTGCGCCAGTTTTTCTATAGGTTATCCAATCAAATGGGTTGAATTGTAGGTTCGGTTGCGATAAGGCGCTATCGATAATTAAAAATAATAATAAGCTCTTTACTATTGTATAATACATACAATTCTCACTTGAGCATTTTAGTGATCTAAGTGATCAATAATTTCATTGAGCATAGATTGCTGTATAGGAACAACCCCTACTTCTTCGCACACACGACCTGCAGCATAGTTTGATATGTATGCTGATTCACTAGGGCTCGCTTCGCAAAGATCTGATAAGCAAAATGCTGAAATGACCGTATCACCGGCACCTGAAACATCATGAACTTTTCTAGCTTTAGTTGGAATATGAGAATGATCTGATTCATAAAATAATGAGACCCCATCCGCTCCTTTGGTAACCATTAATATTTCACAATTAATTTTATCCTTAAATGCAAAACCAGTAGCTTCAAAATCACCTAATTCAGTATTAAAATTTATAAATTCAGCAAAATTAGGTTTAAATAATCGGACATTATTATAAAGAGGAAAGTTTTGATGTTTTGGATCTACATATACTGGAATTTCATGCTTTATAGCAATTTCTAATATTCTAGAAATATTTGAAGGATTCAAAAGACCTTTATTATAATCCTGTAAGATAAGCCCATCAACTTCTTGAATCGCATCTGATATTGAATCAATAATGCTAGCGCTTAATTCTTCAGAGATTTTAACGGAACTTTCTTTATCCATTCTCACAAGCTGGTGGTCCTTTGATATAATTCGCGATTTAACAGTTGTTGGACGGCTTGAATCTTTAAAAATAAAATCCGTGGCAACACTATCATTTCTTAATTGATCTTTTAATATCTCTCCATCAGTATCATCTCCGACAATACCGCAAATCAATGGTGTTGCGCCTAACATAGCAATGTTTAACGCAACATTCGATGAGCCACCTGGATTATCGATGGTGTTATCAATATCTACAATTGGAACAGGTGCCTCAGGGGACATTCTATTTGTCTGACCATAGTAATATCTATCCAACATTACATCCCCAACAATCAAGACTTTCCTGTCTTTAAAACGATTGGATATAGATTTAAATCTATCTTGGGTTATCATTTTTTCTCTTATATCTAGGCTTAGGTCTTCTTGAGGTATTTTTCTGATACCCTCGCCCTCTATTTCTATCATAAGAACCAGCTTTCTGACTTCCAGTGCGAATTTTGGAAATATGTCCATTGTCTAAATAAATCAGAACCGAACAAAATGCTTTCAATAATTGTTCATTGGCAGAAGATAGTAGAATTGTAGTACCATGATCTTTATTTATATTTTTTAATTTTTTTCTGAATTTATTTTCCATTTTATTGTCAAAATGCATAGCGTAATCATCCACCACCAAAACCCTGGGGTCAAGCTCGATACCAAGGGATAGCATTACGGCATTTTTTTCACCGTTTGTCAAATGATCTAGCTTAGTATTGAGCACTCCATCTATTGATGAATTTGAAAAATAATTTGCTAAAATCTGACTTCCATTAGATTTATTGAATAATTTGGATACAATCGTATTTTTAAAATTATAATTATTTACAAATAACATATCTGATGGAGGGTAAACTTTTCCAAAGATATTTTTATTATACGGATTGTAATCGTAAAGGACGGTGCCTTTGTCCGGTTTTGAATGACCCGATAGAATACTCAATAAAGAAGATTTACCAGAACCCACTGCTCCAACTACGCCATAAATAGTTCCTTTGTGAAACTTTAGATGACGCACATCTAAAACGGTTCTAGATTTTACCAATCTTTGAATCTTTTTTGATTCTAAGATTAATGTCGTTTTTTTACTCATTTCACCTCCAAGTTTTAAGAGGACGAAAAGAAAAGTTATCTAATTTTCATTGCTTTCTAAATACCGCTCAGCATCTATCGCTGACATACAACCTGATCCCGCAGCCGTTACGGCTTGACGGTATACGTGGTCTTGCACATCGCCGCATGCAAAAATTCCTTCAATATTCGTAGATGTTGATCCATGTTTAGTAACTAAATAGCCATTTTGATCGGTGTCCATTACATCTAAAAACAAATCTGTATTTGGTTTATGGCCAATTGCCATAAATACACCATCGCATTGTTCTTCAAAAGTTTCATCGGAATTCGTTTTTTCAATAACCACTGCATGTACACCCTTTTCTTGGGAGCCCATAATCTCTTTAATATTTGAATTCCATAATACGCGTATTTTAGGGTTTTTCATGGCGCGATCGATCATGATCTTAGAGGCTCTAAATTCCTCTCTTCTATGTACAAGAACTACTTCTGAAGCAAACTTGGTAAGATACGTTGCTTCCTCCATCGCAGAATCGCCACCACCAACCACCAAAACCTTCTTATCTTTAAAGAAAAAACCATCGCATGTTGCGCAGGCAGATACGCCAAAGCCCATTAGCTCTTTTTCGCTATCTAGGCCTAGCATCTTTGCCGTAGCTCCGGTTGCGATAATTATTGATTCAGACTGATATTTCTTATCACCAACCCACACCTTGTATGGCTTTTCACTAAAGTCAACTTTTGTTACGTGTTCAAAATAGCATTCGGCTCCAAATCTCTCAGCTTGTTTACGAAATAAATCCATTAATTCTGGTCCCATAATTCCATCAGGAAATCCAGGAAAGTTTTCAACATCGGTCGTAATTGTTAACTGACCGCCAGGCTGATTACCTTCAAATACTAATGGCTTTAGATTTGCGCGAGCCGTGTAGAGTGCTGCTGTTAAACCAGCAGGACCCGACCCAATAATAATAACCTTTCGATTCATTCTATTTTATTAATTAATAATTATACAACCGCGTCTAAAATATCGGTTATACTTGCTTTGGGTACAGCACCAACTATTTGATTTACAACTGCACCATTTTTAAATATAAGTAAAGTGGGAATACTTCTCACTCCGTACTCGCTAGCAACTTGATTATGATCATCAACGTTCACTTTACCAAACTTCACTTTGCCCTCATAGTCGTTAGCAAGCTCCTCAACAACAGGAGCGATAACCCTACAAGGGCCACACCATTCAGCCCAAAAATCAACCAGGACCGGTGTATCAGATTCTACCACTTCGGATTTAAAATCATCGGTAGAAAATTCTTTTACATTATCAGACATAACTATCTCCAAAAATTAAATTTAAGCTTCAATAATAAAAGAAAAGTTACCTCTGATGAGGTATGATAGGAAATTCTTTATTTGACCTAAATGCGTTTCAAGGATAAATTATTGAATGGCATGGATTAAAACAATAATAGAGTCAGATGCTCAGGATGATTTAAAAGATAAATATAATGAATTAATAGAGCCATGGGGTGGTGTAGATAATATTCTAAAGATTCATAGTCTTAATCCTGAAGCTTTAGATGCACATGTAAAATTATATAAAACGGTCATGTATGGGAAATCGCCCATAAAAAGAAGAGATCGAGAAATGATTGCTCTTGTTGTATCTACTATTAATCACTGTCATTACTGAATTACTCATCATGGAGAAGGTCTTCTCAAACTCACAAAAGATGATGCATTAGTTAAACAACTAAAAGATGATTATAAATTAGCTGATATAAGTCCATCTCAAATGGCCATGTTGGATTATGCAGCAAAACTTACATCACGTCCTTATGATATGATTGAAAGTGATTTAATTAAACTTAGGGATAATGGATTTAATGATCGTGCAATATTAGATATTAACCAGATCATTTCTTATTTCGCATATGTTAACCGAGTTGCGGATGGCCTTGGCGTTGAATTGGAAGATTTCTGGGATAAAAAATAATATGAGCCAGAGG
>CAYLUE010000022.1:0-24960 GCA_964386795.1 uncultured bacterium | reverse complement strand
TCACTATTTTCTAGAATATAAATGATTTCTTTTAATTTATCTTGCCACATAGTTTTCTCTTTAAATATTTATGTATAACGTTTGGAAAATACGATTAAGTTTTCACACGTTCAATATATTCTCCTGTACGCGTATCTATCTTTAATAAATCGCCATTATCTATAAACAACGGCACCTGAAGAGTGTAATCCGTTTCAACAGTTGCAGGCTTTGTGGCGCCAGTTGCAGTATTCCCCTTAACGCCAGGTTCGGTCTCTGTAACAGCAAGTTCAACATGAGCAGCTAGTCTAACATCTAAAACTTCGTTGCCATCAAACAATAAATCTACGTTTGTACCCGGTTTTAAAAAATTTTGTGTTTCATTAATATGCTCATTAGAAACATTAAGTTGTTCATAGGTTATATTATCCATAAAGATATGCGAATCACCATCACTGTATAAAAATTGCATTTCTTTTGCTTCAATTTTTAAAAATTCTAATTTGACACCCGCATTAAAAGTTTCATCAATTATTTTTCCTGACGAAATATCTTTTAATTTAGTGCGAACAAACGCAGGCCCTTTGCCGGGCTTAACATGAAGAAATTCCATAACTTTCATCCGTTTATTTTTATGAAAAATAACGGATCCATTCTTTATATCAGATGTATTTGCCATTCTATCTCCTTAAAGGTCTCGAATTTATAACTTAATTTTCATTTTTTATAATTTTTTGAGGTTGATTTATATTAAAAAATTGCTTGATGCTTCAATAATAAAAACTGCATCCTCTAAGTCAGAAAAGCATTTATCGCTATTTTTATCATATTTAGCATACTTTACTAGGTCCGCCATAGATAATACCTTAATTAGCTTATCGATTAAATCAGTTTCAAATGGAATAATATTTCTATTACTATCTATCTCTTGAGTTGTCATTTCAAGCGTTCTTATGAAAAAACTATTTTCGAGATATTCTCTTAATATAAAAGACAATTGAATATAGAATTCTTTTTTATGATTTTCTTGGTCTAGGTCAAATTTTCTCAATTCATCTAATTTTTTCATTGCTATATGAGCTGGATTTTCAGCTCTTTTTGAATGATTGTCTATGGGTACAGCAGCACTAACTCTTTTTCTCCACAATAAAATAATGCCAAACAAAAGAATGACTAATAAAACTACTTGAATAATTAAAGCAAGCGGCATACTGAGATTAATTGGAACGGGCTCCTTAATTGGTAATATATCATCAGAAATATCTGTTAAAGATGGATTTTTATCTTTTATTGACACAACTTCTATATCTAATGAATCTGATTTCATCGAATAGGCTAATGTACTATCCCTATTCAGAAAATTAATATTAAGCTCAGGTATAGAAATTAACCCTGTATCCCAGAACACAATTTCAAGCCTTGCAACTGTCTTATTATTTTCATTTTTAGTGGATAAATTTCTCAGTTCAAGAAAATTATCAAATTCCCAATCTGGAAATTGAATTATAATTGTATCAGAGTGGTTTACATTTAATGTATAATAAATTGGCTCCCCTATCGTTGTTTGTAGCGTATCAACGATAGAATTAATCTCGACAGAATTGATCGATTTTTCTTTTGAGCAGGTCCATAAAAAAATAAGCGGTATGATAATAATTTTTTTCAGATAACTAAGACCTTCTTTCTCTTCGATGAAAGAAATTCATAATCGGCTCAACATAATCTTGATCAGTTTTAATATTAATAACATCAAATTTATTTTTTTTGCAATTATCATAAAAATTTGACCATTTTTTGCTAATTGTTTTTTCCGATAACTTCCTTTCATTTACTGAAGTAGTATCTACCCAGAACTCATCATCAGTTTCAGGATCAAATACCTTAATCAAGCCTAAATCGGGTAAACTAATTTCAGCAGGATCATATATGCGTATCCCAATTAAATCATGCTTCTTGTTTGCAAGTTTTAATGATTTCCAATATCCATCATCTAAAAAATCCGAGATTAAAAAAACAACAGATTTTCTCTTTGAGACATTCATTAAAAAATCTATAGCATTCTGAATCGATGTACCTTTTTTTCTTGATTTATGAAAAAGTACTTCTCGGATAACTCTTAGTATGTGGGATTTATTCTTTTGGGGAGAAATATATTTT
This sequence comes from uncultured bacterium, assembly GCA_964386795.1. GTDB lineage: Bacteria > Fidelibacterota > Marinisomatia > Marinisomatales > TCS55 > TMED108. Next base: position 22,824 of record CAYLUE010000022.1, on the reverse strand, counting down.
TCCACTTCAGAGCTAAATAAAATTAAGCCTACCTTATCTTGATTTTTTATTGCTGAAAATCCTAATACTGCAGCAATTTCTGCAGCGAGATCAGACTTGAGCTGATCAATAGTTCCAAAACCTCCAGAAGAACTAACATCAACCAATATATATACCGTAAGCTCTCTTTCTTCTTCAAAGATTTTAATAAATGGAGCGTTGTTTCTTGCGGTAACATTCCAATCAATCATTCTTATATCATCGCCCGGATAATATTCTCTTACTTCAGAAAATGTCATACCTTGACCCTTGAATGCTGAATGATACTCGCCACCAAATAGATCATTTACCAAGCCCTTGGTTCTTATTTCTATATGTCTCACTTTTTGAATTATTTTTTTTGGTATCATAGATGCTAAATAATTAGCTGTTCTTATTGAAGAAAGCTATAGATCAAGGGATTTCAATAGAGTCAAAAAGTCTTTGAATAATATCCTCAGAAGTTAATTCTTCAGCCTCAGCTTCATAGGTTAATATTACTCGGTGACGTAAAACATCTTTTCCAATATATCTTACATCTTCCGGTGTTATATAACCTCTTCCTTCAACAAAAGCCCTAGCTTTTGAGGCAAGTATGAGATTGATAGTTGCTCTTGGGCTTGCGCCATACTGAATTAATTGCGATAAGTCTTCGAGGCCATGCTCAACTGGATTGCGCGTAGCAAATACGAGATTAAGAACATATTCTTCAACTTTTTCATCCACATAGATATCGTTGATTGCTTTCTGAGCCTTAAGTATTGAAGTAGCTTTAATTGTAGATTTTTTTTGTTTTTTAATATCCGTTCTAGCTGAAGATCTCAAAATCTGACGCTCTTCATCTTTCTGTGGATAATCAACCTTTAATTTCATCATAAAGCGATCTACTTGAGCTTCTGGTAGAGGGTATGTTCCCTCTTGCTCTATTGGATTTTGGGTTGCCAAAACTAAAAACGGACTATCTAATTTATAGGTATCTTCACCTATTGTGATCTGCCTTTCTTGCATCGCCTCAAGAAGAGCGCTTTGAACCTTTGAAGGGGCTCTATTTATTTCATCTGCTAATATAATATTAGAAAATATTGGACCTTTTCTTGTTTCAAATCCGCTTGTTTTTTGATTATAGATCAAAGTTCCAATTAAATCTGCCGGAAGCATATCTGGGGTAAACTGAATACGTTGAAAGCTTGTATTTATTGATTTCGCTAGAGTGTTAACAGTAAGCGTCTTTGCTAGGCCAGGCACTCCCTCTAAGAGTATATGGCCATTTGCTAACATACCAATCAATATTTTATCTATCAATTCATTTTGCCCTACAATAACCTCAGCAATTGCATCTTTAAGCGATGGTACGAACTTTGAATCTTTCGCGATTCGATCATTTATTTCAGATAAGCTAAATTCTGGCATATTTTTACTCAGTTAAATGTTTTAGTTGTGGAATTTCATCTATACCTAGGCCTAGATACTTTAATTCAAATCTTACAGATTCAACCATCTCATGATCTGGGTATAAAATTATAAACTTTTCATATAATATTTTTGCAGAATCATGTTTCATCAACTCATTTGCATAAATATATCCCTGCATAAAGACTGAAAAGGGAACTTTTTTATTATCTGGGTATTTTAAAGCAAATTTATCGTATTCTGTAATTGATTTTGAAAAATCTTGTAAATCTCTATAGTAAATTTCAGCTATAAGATACTGTGCGTCGGGAGCCTTGATATCATTACTATATTTTGCTGTTATTTTCTTTAGTATTCGCAAAGCCTCTTTTGGCTTTCTTTCTATTCTCAATTCTTCAGCTTCTACAAAATACTCATCAGCTGATTTAAAAAAATCACAAGAAGAAAAAAAGACTGCAATAACAAAGATTGTAAAAATATTTTTCATAAATAATTAAATATTCTAGTGTTCAAATTAATATGAATTTTATATTATTTGACTATATTGATTTATAATTAAAACGCATATAAAAAACCTAATTGAATTTGATTAATGCTTGAGTCTTTTGAGTCTTGAGCATAATCAATTCGAAGTGGGCCAACTGGTAAATTTAATGTAATAGCAAATCCATAGTTCCAAAAAAGATTATCATTTTTTATTTCTCTTGAAGAATCAAAGATATTTCCACCATCAGCAAAAAGCACGCCTCCCAATCTCCATGGCAAAGGAAATCTCACCTCCCAATTAGTTAAAACCATAGCTGTTTTTCCAGATGGAATATTATTTGATTCATCCTCTTCATCAATTTTACCATCATTATCATTATCAATATTATCTGATCTATTTGTAAATAAACGTAGCGGCCTAATTGCCCTCAAAGTATTACTACCGCCTAAATAAAATTTCTCAAACAAAACTGTTTCGTATTGATCATAAGTCTCAGACCATCCAGTTATAACGCCACTATTTAACCTTCCTGCTAGCGTTATTAATTTAAAAATCGTAAAATAATTCCTTAAGTCAAGGCTATATTTTATATATGACCTATTGCCACCAAGCGGCCCTCCATAAGCATCTAACCGCGCTATGACCATATTGCCGCTTTTTGGGTCCATGGGATTATCTCTGTTATCTTGATTTAAGTGAATTTTAAATTTTCGCTGTTCAATATCTTCTTTAAATGCAGCTGATTCATCAAATCGCTCAAACGTTGCCCCGATATTTAAATACGACCTTTGACGATTCCATCTAAAAATGTTTGCATATTGAAAACCAAACCTGCGAACATAAGGACCGTACTCATCGCCAAAATTTTTAAATTGTTGAAAAAATAACTTTATTTCAGTTGGAAAATTAATTGAAAATGGCCTTTGGTTTGAAATCTTAACATCAAAGCCTAGCCTTGGAAAAATAAAACCCTCTTCTGTTGGAATAACTACGCTACCATCCGTTTCAAATCTATTTTTTGTTCCTAAAATCATACGATCTGTCCAGTTAATAGAACCACCAATCCCTACTAGAGATCGCACACCAGGGACATACTCTATTTCATCAAGTCCAAATTCAAAAGCTGTTTCGCCAACATTTTTAAATTCCCTTAGCCTTATTTCTAGATTTACCAGTGAATCTTGATCTTCTAATGGATGAGCAATAATATTTACTGAAGAAAAGAAACCTACTTGAAGAAGGTTTCGTTTCGTTTTATCAATTTTCTTTTTACTAAAAAGCTGTCCATTCTTAAATTTAATTTCTTTTCTCACATATATTGTATCTATGCGTTCTGCTCCACTAATCCAAGAGTCATTAATGAAAATATTTTTTCCTTCATTGACTTGAATAATAATCTTAACTGAGTCTTCTACAGACTGATTAATATTTATTGTGGAAAATATTTTTCCTTTTTCCTGTAATGCTTGATCAATTATAGATAGTTTTTTATTAATTTTTACGGGATTGTATGGCTGACCTTTAAATAGGCCTAGCTTGGATAATATTTTTTTATTATCTAGTACTGAGAGACCTTCAATACTAACATCGCTTAAGAAAAATTGAGTACCTTCATTAATAATAAAAAAGATGTCAACTAAGTCGTTATTTACTTCAAATGAATCCCTAACAGTCGCCTGTAGAAACCCATTTGAGTTATAATGGTTTTTAATATTTATAGCATCTAATTTTAGCAATCTTCTATCAAAATCTACCGAATTGAACCTAAGAATTGATGGTGGCTTAAGCTCTATCTGATCTTCAAGTTCATTAGAATCAATTTGAAAATTATTAAGGAACGAAACAGTATTGATAATCCTACGCTCATTATTTTGACTATAAAGACTTACAATAAAAAATGATAGGGTAAGAAATATTTTTTTTTTAATCATATATCTCAGTCTAGTATACTCGGCGAACACGAAACTTCATTTGAACTTGTCCGCTTTCATCTACATTTCCAATGACTGAGAAATTAGGGTTTAATTTATATTCAACGCCTACCTTGTTTTTATAGGCTGCTTCTAATGAAAATGATCTTTTATAACTAAGGCTAAAGCTTTGGTTTAGCCTTGCGTTAATACTGAACTCTTCACCTTGATTTGGGTTAATAAGTTCAGATGTGCCTGAAATTTGAACATCCTGAATAATGCCAGAAGATTTTAATCCTGTAGATTTTATAAAGTTTTTTTCGAGTTGACGCTCTAGATATGCACCTAAAATTGTTTGAGCTTGCGTACCAAGTCCTTCTGTAGAAAATCCTTCCTCAGAAACTCGTGTATTAAAAGTTAATAATTGAAGGATGTCGCTCTCAGAATAACCTTGATCGCTATCAAATCTCCATTCAGGGTTATCAAGCGAACCAAAAACACCCAGCATAATTTCTGCATCACCAATTTTAGTTGAAGCAGATAATTCTAAAAAAGGATTGAATCCTTGACCATCAAAAACCATTGTTCCTTTAAGATTTTCAAAAACGTCACCTAGGTAATAATAAATTTGTCCTTCAATAAATTCAATTTCTCCAGAATAATTCCAAGCTTCACTAAACAGTTTTGACATACCTAATTCTCCTGATATTTTTGCATCAATTTGAGAATTGCGTATTGAGAAAGAATCTTCAATAGGAAATCTTATATTATAATTAGTAATAGTCCTTTCTGAGTCATCAGAAGCATCATTGGACTCGCTACTTGTGAACTCTTTATAAATCGCCCCATTTCTTGCATTAACCGTGCCTGCAATATCTATTGTATCTTTTCCGGCAATTGAAATTTCAATATCAGCATAGCTTTCAATATCTTGATTCAATGAGCGATAAAAAATATCTTTACCATTAGCAGTGATATTATATCGAGGTTCAAAAAATTTAGTAAAATCTATTATTCCATCAATCGATAAATTATCTTTCTTATTAATTTTAGATTCGGAATTATTTATTGATCCATTAAATGAAGCAATATCCATAATATTGTTTTTCAATTCTGCTTTGGCAGAAATTAGATTTACAGGCTCATCCATTAATACTGTATAAATACTGCCATCTCCAATCTTTATACTTCCATTTCTGATTAGTTTCTTTACCGAACCTCCAATATTGAAATTAACTTCTATTTCACCTATAATTGAATCAACTTCTGATATATATGAAGATAGAAATTCAGCTGAGCGAAAATACCCACTAGATTCTAGGCCAAGAGTTGATTTGGGTGAAATTTCTCTAGACTTCGATACAATATCAAAATCTATCGGAATAGTTGCGCTTCCTTCAATGTGATTCTGATTCCAATCAGAATAAAAATTTTCAAAAACTAATCTTTTATTTTTATAACTCCCCTTACCTCTCACTAACCCAAGGGGTAGTCTCCCCCAGTATGCATTGGCAATTTTCCCATCAAGATAATACATTGTTTTAAAAGTATTACCTTTTATCGTAAAAATTCCAGAGTATTGCCCTTTTATTCGAGAAAGTTGGTTATCAGAAAAATCTGAGATTAAAGATAGGTCAATATTTTTATATTCAGATTCCAAGAAAGTTTGTTGGGCTGTATTACTATCTAATGGAAATGGAAACATTCCTTTTATTTTAAAATTTGACTCTTCTCCATCAAAGAGCGATAAACTATCAATAGATAACATACCATTCTGATAAAATGCATCAACATACAAATCATCAAACGATTGATTGATGTATGATCCGTCTTTTATGCTAAAATCAAATTTAACTTGTTCGCGCTTTGTATCCTTCGGAAAGAAAATCTCGCCAAATAAATTTCCTTTAATTTTTTCACTTCCCTTTATTTTAAGCAAAGGAAATAAATCTGTTGTGACGTTTGAAAACTTGACTTTACCTACAAATGGATTTGTATCAAAATATCCTTTTACAATTCCATCGTCAACGTGTATTTCAAAAGGCTCAATATGTACACCATTAGTTAATAACTTAATTATTAATTGTGAAGGATTTATTAGATAATGATCTTGATAGGCAAACTGTAATTGATCAAGAATTAATAATGAGTCACCCTTCAGATGTCCATTAATCTGAAGAAAGTCTTTATTGTTTCTTAATTCTAAGCTAGAAATTGTTATAATATCATTATCAAGAGTAAACTGGCCATTTCCGCTTTCAATGATAAATTCATTCCACTGCCCATCTTCAAATTTTGTTTTTATTGTCCCATTGTCAAAATTATTTAAATCTTCTAATTTTGCAAATAATTCAAATTTAGAAAGTTGAATATTTTTATAAGCAAAATCATCAATTATTAAATCTGCATCAACTAAAATAGTGTCAAAGGATCCACCAAGTGACATTGATCCTGTTGCGCTCCCATTCGATAATGTATCTGACCAAAAATTATTGATTAAAGAGCTTGAGGCCTCAGTTAATGATAAATCAAGACTCATCGTCTCAGTCTTATAATTTGCTCTCCCTTCTATTGCTACGATTGATGGTCCGATTGAAAGCGTCACAGGATTAACAATAGTTAACAATAAATCTGAATAAGAAATACCTCCAGAAAGCGATGATGGCTCACCATCAAAAATCAGAGATTCACTTACATCTACATTTAGATCCAATGAACTAATTAGCATATTTTCAAAATGCCCATCAATAAGTAAATAGCCAGATATTGCAGTTTTTCTAGAATCTAGAATCCATTGACTAAAGTCTAAATTATCTAATTTTATTATTCCATTAAATCGGCCTTGATCTTCCACAAGTCCATTTAATGAAAGATTTGCATCGTTACCTTGAAGCTGCAGATTATTTAATCGAACAAACCCCGTATCACTTTTTAATTCAAAATTACCTACCATATTTAGGCCAAGATCATTTTTTATTTTTAACTCTCCCTTATAATCAATAAAATTAGATTCAAAAATAAAATCAGCAGAAATGCTTGAGAGATTTGGCTTAAGGGGAAATTCGGAAAAAATAGATTCCGGTAATTTATACTCAGTTAATTCTATTTCAGCGTATATACTAGAACTATCGACAAAATCATACTCAAATGACCCGGCAATATCAATTTCATTGATACTGGCTTTATTAAGATCTACAGAGATTTTATTTTTGGCTATAGAGCCCCTTACACCTTTTGTCCTGATATTGAATGATGGTAATAGTGAAGAAAGATTAAGCTGCTTTAGGTCTATTATAATTTTTTCATCCTCATTTGCTATGTCGCCATCAATAAGAAAATTGATTGATCGCGTGGTATCCTCATAGGGGATATGTAAATCGCCATCAATATTAAGATTATTAATATTGATGGGAATTTTATTTGGATCAAATTGAAAAGTTTGATTACTTGAGCTATCATCCTGAAAATTAAAGGATGGTTTAATTACCGCATTCGAAACAGATAATTCATTTAATTTTATTTTTCCCATCATTAATGGTAAAATTTTTATTCTTGCATCAATTGAGGGAAATAATACTGAGGTACCATCAGTATTAGTCAAAATTATATCTTTAGAAGATATCTCAGTAAATAAATGACCAGAAAAAGCGCTATTATTTAGAGACCATCCTTCTGAGCTTAGCTGATCATTTAAGTATGTTTCTATTCGCTCTTGCCAAAGGTATGGTCGAAATAAATATATCAATAATAATAAGAGTGTTATTATTAAAAATAATAAATATTGTTGATGGGGTTTTTTCATTTTCAAATTGAAGCTATATACAATACTATGAAATTACATCCCTTGAGTTCCATAAACAAAAAAAGCACACTTAAAAAGTGTGCTTTTTTTTAGTATTAATTGATCAGGTTTAATCAACAACTTCGAAATCAGCATCTTCTATTTCGGCATCGTCTTTTTTCTTGGTTTTCCCTTTTTTATTTGATGAATTATCTTCAGTTCCTTCAGTAGCATCTTCCTCTTTGGCTGAATCGTACATTTTAGATGCTACTGCATTCCATGCGTTATTTAATTCATCTAAGGACGTTCTAAGGGTCTCTAAATCTTCACCCTCTTTAGCAGTTTTCAATTTATTTACGGCATCTTCTAAAGATTTTTTCTCTGATTCATCTAATTTGTCTTTATACTCATCCAGATTCTTTTCAGTTTGATAAACTAATTGTTCTGCTTGATTTTGCATATCAATTAATTCTCTCTTTTCTTTATCCTCAGATTCATGTTTTTTTGCATCGCTAACCATTTTTTCGACTTCGGAATCAGAGAGTCCACTAGACGCTTCAATACGAATACTCTGTTCTTTTCCAGTGGCTTTATCTTTAGCACCAACATTTAGTATACCGTTTGCATCAATATCAAATGTTACCTCTACTTGAGGAATGCCTCGAGGAGCAGGCGGAATTCCATCTAAATGAAATCTTCCAATCGTTTTATTATCTACCGCCATTTCTCGCTCACCTTGAAGAACATGAATTTCAACTGTGGTTTGATTATCTGCTGCAGTAGAAAAGACTTGTGATTTTTTAGTAGGGATAGTTGTATTTCGTTCGATTAACTTTGTTGCGACGCTACCAAGAGTTTCAATTCCAAGTGAAAGTGGAGTTACATCTAGAAGAAGAATATCATCTACATCACCGGCTAATACACCGCCTTGAATTGCTGCTCCAAGCGCTACAACCTCATCTGGATTAACGCTATGGTTTAGCTCTTTTCCAAATATCTCTTTTACTTTTTCTTGTATTTTTGGAATCCTTGTGGATCCGCCTACCAGTATTACCTCATTGATATCAGATGTAGATAAACCAGCATCTTTTAATGCTTTCATACACGGATCAACAGTTCTTTCAGTTAAGTCAGATACAAGCTCCTCAAACTTAGCGCGAGTCAGTGATAGATTTAAGTGCTTTGGTCCAGAAGAATCCGCAGTAATAAATGGTAGATTTATTTCTGTTTGTTTTGAGCTTGAAAGCTCTTTTTTAGCTCCTTCAGCAGCTTCTCTTAACCTTTGAAGCGCCATTGGGTCTTTTGTCAAATCAATTCCATCGCTTGATTTAAATTCGCTAGCGATCCAATTAATAACTTTTTGATCAAAATCATCTCCCCCTAGATGTGTATCACCATTTGTAGACTTAACTTCAAATACGCCATCACCAAGCTCTAAAATAGATATATCAAAAGTACCGCCACCTAGATCAAATACAGCAATAGTTTCCTCTTTCTTCTTATCTAGTCCATAGGCAAGGGATGCTGCGGTAGGTTCATTTATAATTCTACGTACGTTCAAGCCAGCAATCTTGCCAGCATCTTTAGTTGCCTGTCGTTGTGAATCATTAAAATACGCAGGAACAGTGATCACTGCATCAGTAACCTCTGATCCTAAATGTTCTTCAGCAGTTTGTTTTAATTTTTGCAATACCATTGCACTAATTTCAGGAGGCGTATAAGACTTATCGGATATCTTAACCTCCACTGAATCTGATTTGCCTTTAACTACGTTATAAGGGACATCTTTTGATTCAGTATTAACTTCTTTAAACATTCTCCCCATAAATCTTTTTATTGAAAAAATAGTATTCTGCGGGTTTGTTACAGCTTGACGTTTTGCGGGTTGGCCAACAAGACGATCATCTTCTTTAGTAAATGCTACAATAGATGGAGTTGTTCTACCCCCTTCGGAGCTACTGATAACCGATGGCTCACCACCTTCTAGAACAGCAACACATGAATTTGTAGTACCTAAATCGATACCAATAATTTTTCCCATCACTTATCTCCTAAATTTTATTAAAATAATATTATTACTATAATATTACTACGCAATAAATATGCCAAATAAACTTATAAAACAATATGGCACACTTTATTAGATTTTTCTGCTATTATGGCAGATATTATTACTAGCGGGGGGATTTTTCAGGCTTTTTTCGTTTTTTTTGTGGAAACGGTGAAAATTCAAGCTTTCCAGATTTTACATCAAGTTTGATTCTATTGCATTTATCAAAAGCTTTTGATAGAAGAAGCTCTGATAGCGGATCCTCAATTGAACTCTGAATCTGTCTTCTTAAGTTCCGTGCGCCATATTCTGAGCTGTATCCTTCTCTGACTAAAAATAGTTTGGTTTTTTTTGTGATTGAAATTGATAATTCTATTTTTTTAAGATTATTATGGAGGTCAGCTAATTGAAGATCAATTATTTTAATGACATTTTCTTTATTTAATATATTAAAAATGACTGTTTCATCAAGCCTGTTAATGAATTCAGGGTTAAAAATATTTTTTACTTTGTCTAGAATTTTATTTTTTATCTTTTCATTATTTAATTCATCAGATGTATCATTAAATCCAAAACTTGATGCATTTTGAATTTCCTTTGTTCCTATATTGGATGTCAGGATAATAATTGTATTTTGAAAATCAATTTTTCTCCCATAGCTATCAGTTATAACACCTTCATCAAAAAGCTGTAAAAGAAGATTAAATACATCAGGGTGAGCTTTCTCAATTTCATCAAACAAGACCACTGAGTAGGGGTTTCTACGTACTTTTTCAGTTAATTCACCACCTTCTTCATATCCCACATATCCTGGAGGTGCTCCAATTAATCTAGACATAGCAAAGCGCTCGCCATACTCACTCATATCAAGCTTAATTAAAGAATCATTTCTACTGAATAGATAATTTGCCAATACCTTTACTGTTTCAGTTTTTCCAACACCTGTTGGCCCTAGAAATAAATAAACCCCAATAGGTTTTCCTTGTCTTTTCAGGCCAGCTCTTGATCTTTGTATTGCCTTACTAAGAGTTTTAATTGCATGTTCTTGGCCGATAATTTTTTCAGATAGCTCTTCATTCATTTTTAATAGTTTTTGGCCTTCAGTTTCAGCAACTCTTCTAACAGGTATCCTAGTCATCGTAGAAACAACGTCTGCAATATTATCCTCAGATATTAGAGCAGGATTTAATTCTTCATTTGATTTCCATTTTTTTTGAATTTTTTCAAGCTTACTAATTAGCTTATGCTCCTTATCCCTCAGGCTAGCAGCATCTTCAAATCTTTGCTCCATAACTACGGAATTTTTCTTGCTACGTATGCTATCAATCTCAATTTCAAGATCAATTATATTCTGAGGAACTTTAATATTAAGAATATGTGCTCTTGAACCGGCTTCATCCATAACATCAATAGCTTTATCAGGTAAAAACTTATCTGTGATGTATCTATCTGAAAAATATACGCATGCTTTAAGAGCATCATCAGAGTAAGATACATTATGATGCTTCTCATAGCTTGACTGAAGGCCTTTTAAAATTTCAAATGATTCATCAGTAGTGGGTGGTGATATATTTATTTTTTGAAAACGCCTCTCAAGCGCACCATCTTTTTCTATGTGTTTTCTATATTCATCTAGAGTTGTAGCACCAATACAATGAATATCACCCCTAGCAAGAGCAGGTTTAAACATATTTGACGCATCCAAAGAACCAGATGCTCCCCCAGCCCCAACTATAGTATGTAGCTCATCAATAAATAAAATTAAATTATCAGTTTTTTCCAATTCAACCATTATGGTTTTCATTCGCTCTTCAAATTGACCTCTATATTTTGTACCGGCAACTAACCCGGCTAGATCTAATGATAAAATTCGTTTATTGTGAAGAGTCCTCGGGACATCTTTGTGAATAATTTTTTGACCAAGCCCTTCAATAATTGCGGTCTTACCTACACCGGGCTCACCAATTAATACAGGATTATTTTTCTTCCTCCTAGATAATATTTGAGCAACTCGTTGAATCTCTTCTTCTCTTCCAATCACCGGATCTAATTCCCCTTGACGTGCTAATTCTGTTATATCCCTAGAAAAATGATCAAGTGCTGGAGTTTTCGATTTTGAAGGTTTAGATACTTTTGAATCTTGTGGTTCATTAAAATGCTCATCGGTATCACTATTGATCAGATCTAGTACGCTTTCGTAGTCTAGATTATGAGAATTCAATACTTCTCTAGCTATTCCTTCGCTTTCTTTTAAGATAGCTAATAGTAAGTGTTCATCATCTGCTATAGTGGTTCCAAGCGCTGCAGCCTCATTAAAGGCATTCCTTAGTATCCTTTCAGCTCGACGAGTCAATGGAAGATGGCCAAGTGTCATAGTATTGCCTAGAGTTTTAATCATATCTTCAATCATAGATTGGACGTCATCAATATCGCAATCATAAATATCAAAAATCTTTGCGCTAAGACCAGAATTCTCTCTTAATAAACCGAGAAGTAAATGTTCAGAGCCTACATAACTATGCCCAAGTCTAATTGCTTCTTCTTTAGCAAACTTTATAATATGCTGAACTCGTTGGGAAAAATTTTCTTTCATTATATACTAAAGTTAAGAATGGTATTAACAACTTCAAACAGGATCTGAGTTTGAAAGAATACCTTTATTTAAATAATATTGTTTTTTACCAATCAGTGCAACCTTAGGGTCATGCGTAGCGATAACAAATGACTGGCCAAAGTCATTATTTATTTTCTTAAATAGCTGAATTAGTTTTTCAGCATTTTCAATATCTAAATTTCCAGTAGGCTCATCAGCAAGCACAACAGTAGGTTTGTTGATTAAAGCCCTAGCAACTGCAACTCTTGACTTTTCTCCTCCAGATAATTGGGAAGGATAATGGCTCATGCGTTTAGATAATCCCATGTAGTCTAATAGCTCTGTTGCATAAGAACTATTGACATTATTTCCATAAATTTGCTGTGGAATCATAATATTTTCAATGGCATTGAACTCAGGAATCAAATGATGAAACTGAAAAACAAACCCTATGTATTTATTTCTAATTCTAGATATATGATCTTTGCTTAGATCATTGATGTCCTTGCCATTTAATTTGATTAAACCCTGATCGTAGCTATCAAGAGTTCCTAAAATATTTAATAGCGTAGACTTTCCAGAGCCACTTGGACCCATAATTGTAATTAAATCTGATTTATCAATTTCTATAGAAAGATTTCTAAATACATAAAACTTACCCTCAGTATTCAAAAATGATTTTGACAAATTTTTAGCAGATAAAATCATTTTTCAAGTACAATAGTATTTCTTGCTGAAATTGAACTGGTTCGCCTTGCGGCAATTATCGATGAAAGGGATACCATTATTATGGCAATCAAGGCAATAAGTAGAAAGTCTGAAAAATAAATGATCATTGGTAAATTTGAGGTAAAATAAATATCACCTGGTAATTTTATTATTCCAAAAATATTTTGAATCATAACAGCAGAAAGACCTATAGAAAGCCCTAAGATAATTCCGATAGATCCCGTAAATATTCCTTGCCTTATGATAATGTCTCTAATGATCGTTTTTGTAGCTCCTAATGCAGATAGGATACCAAATTGCTTTATCTTTTGTATTGTAATCAACATAAGAGTTGTAGAAAGATTGAAGCAGCCAACCAGTACAATGAGACTTAGTACAATTAAGGATCCAATTCTTTCAAGCTTCATTGCGCTAAAAAGCTTACTGTGTAATTCTTTCCATGTTTCAGTTTTTGAGTTAGGAATGATTTCTTTTATGCTATTTTTTACTATATTTGGATCAGAATCTTTTTTTATTTTGATATCAATTCCATCATAATTTTTTTTTCTAATAAAAAGTTTTTTTCCAATTTCTAAGGGTATGAATGCTACTCTATCATTAAAATCAAGAACTTGAACATCAAATATCCCCCCTACGATGGATTTAACCTGTCTAGGAAAGCCCCAAATTGCATTTTGATCTAATGGGCTCATTATTTTAACCTCATCTCCAATATTTAAGTTCAATCGACTTGCAGTAGTTTTGCCAAGTACTATCACAGGTAAATCAGAATCAATTATATCATCAAGGTTAATTTCATAGAAAGTCTTAATTTTATCAATATCAACAGATTTCATACTAATCATTCTAGCAACACTATCCTTACCAAGAATCAGTCCTTTTCTTTCTTTGTATAATAAAAAATCTTCAACATTATCTACAGAATTCAGATTATTGATATTTTTTTCATAATCTATATCTCCGCTAACTTTGACGTCACCTTCAAATCCAATAATTTTTTCAATTATTCGAGATTCAAATCCATTCAAAACAGATACAGATAAAATCATAGCCATCGTTCCCACAGCAATACCAACAATAGCAATAGATCCTGTAAATCTGCTTGGCCCAACTTCTTTGCGGCTAAACATAAATTTGCGAGCAATTAATGAAGAAAATCTCATTCGTATTTCAGCGCCTCTGAAGGTAATATTTTTGATGAGCTACTTGATGGCCAATATGATACTAGCGTAGAAATAATTAGAGCAATAATAGAAATCAATATAATTTGGTTTAAATCAATATCAATTGGAATAAAATCCATAAAATATATATCTTCTGGTACGCTAATAATTTTATAATTATTTTGAATAAAAGCTAATATAGCTGCAAATAAAGAACCAAAAAAAGCACCCATAAAACCGATGATTAACCCTTTAATTAAAAAAATTTCTTTAATCTTTCGCTGAGGCATGCCAATCGCCGAAAGCAATCCTATTTGCCTTGTTTTATCAATTACTATCATTGTCAATGAGGAAATAATATTTACTATAGCCACAAGAGAAATGAGTCCAAATATAAATAGAATTGGCCAACGCTGAATTTTTAACCATTTATAAAGTGCTCTATTTTTTTCTTTCCAACTCATCGACATCAATGGATAGGAAATATTAGAATTAATTAATTTATTAACACTATCTAAATCTTGTATATTTTTTAACCGCACAACGTAACCTGATATTTGTTCATCCATTTTAAATAGTTCTTTTGCTTTTTCAATATTTATAAAGACTGAGGAATTATCATACTCTGTCATTCCTGAATGGAAAATTCCCTCAACAGAAAACTGTCTAAATCGTTTGTTATATGTATACACTGTTGATAAATCAAACAGGGTAATCTTATCATGGATTTTTATATCATACATTTCTGCTAAGCGCTGACCAATAACCACCCCATTATTAGCTAGGCTTGATGAGCCGTTTACTATCATTTTATTAATAAAGCTAAGGTCTCTAGTATCTACTCCTTCAACAATAACACCTTCAGCTAGCTGACCTTTTCTTAATAAAGCCGGATTTTGAATAAAAAAACCATGCGTAAAATTTTTGCTTTTGTTAAATAGTTTATTATTTAATTCATAATCAGAGGGCGCAATAGGTTCATTCATGAAGTGCTTAATTCGTATATGCCCATCAATTTCAGTGATTTTTTCAGAAATGACCCGTTCAAAACCATTTAATATAAACAGAGTAGTTAGTAGCGAAGCTATGCCTATGGAAAGGCCTAATATAGATAAGATAGTTGCTGTTTTGACAAACCCACTTTTATGACTTGAATTTAAATGTTTTAAAGATAAGTAAAGGCTGATGTTCAATTTATTAGTAACTATTCATTTTTCATTGCGGGAAATAGTATTACATCTTTGATGGATTTATTCTCTGTTAAAAGCATTACTAGACGATCTATGCCAATACCAACGCCTCCTGTAGGCGGCATTCCACTTTCCATCGCCTTTAGAAAATTTTCATCAATAGGATGAGCTTCGTCATCTCCATCTAGGGCTAATTTTTGCTGAGACTCAAACCTTTCTCTTTGGTCAATTGGATCATTAAGCTCAGTAAATGCATTTGCAAACTCTGCACCTGCTATAAAAAGCTCAAACCTTTCCACTAAGTCAGAATTTCCATTTCTATGCTTCTTAGCAAGGGGAGATATTGCTGTAGGATAATCAGTAACAAATGTTGGTTGTAATAATTTTGGCTCAACAAAATCACTCATCAAGCGATCCAATAACTGCCCATAATTATCTTTCTTATCTATAGAAACATCTTTATCAATACAAAGTTTTTTTAAGTCTTTAGTATTTAATTGAGATATATCTTCACCTAAGTTTTCATTAAGAAGTTTGAAAAAGGGTATTCGTCTGAAATTTTTTGTTAAATCAATCTCAACTCCAGCGCAAGTGATTTTTTCTGAATTTACTTGCTTTGAGACAGCTTGAATCATTTCTTCTACTAAATTCATATTGTCCTCATAATCTGCGTAAGCCCAATAGAACTCTAGCATTGTAAATTCAGGGTTATGATTACGATCCATTCCTTCATTGCGAAAATCTTTAGCGATCTCATAAACTCTATCTATTCCACCTATTATTAATCGTTTTAAGTAGAGTTCGTCAGCTATTCTAAGGTATAATTTCTGATCTAGAGCATTGTGATGCGTTGTAAAGGGCCTAGCATTTGCTCCTCCATAAATCGGCTGAAGAACAGGTGTTTCCACTTCAAGAAACCCAAGATTATCTAAAAATGATCTAACCTCTCTGATAATTTTTGTTCTTTTGATAAAAGTTTCTTTAACGTGTGGATTAACGATCAAATCTAGATGTCTATTTCTATACCTCTGTTCCTTGCTCGCAAATGCATCAAAAATTTCATCTTCTTTTTCTTTTACAATTGGAAGCGGGCGAATAGATTTACAAAGAATCGTCATGGATTCAATTTTGACTGAGACTTCACCAACCTTTGTTTTAAAAACATCTCCTTTTACACCAATAAAATCACCGATATCCATTAGTTGAAAATTCTCATATTCAGATTCACCAATTTGATCTTTCTTAATAAAAATCTGAATTTTTCCAACTGCATCCTGAATATGAAAAAAAGAAGCTTTTCCCATTTTTCGTATTGATACTATTCTTCCTGCAAGAACAACTGACTTATTTTCATATTTGTTAAAGTTTAATAAAATTTCATTACTTACGTGTAACGGCTTAAATGATGGTGGGAACGGATTAATCCCTTTGGAAATAATTTTTTCTAATTTTTCTTTGCGAATTTTTATAATTTGATTAAGACTTTTTTGTTCTTCTGGCATAAAATTTTTCTTTCAAGTTATAATTAATTACTATCAATACTATAAATTAAAAATGATCGTATAAAATCATCAATTTTACCATCCATTACTGCAGAAATATTTCCAGTTTCTTGATTTGTTCTATGATCCTTAACAAGATTATATGGATGAAAAACATATGATCGAATTTGACTACCCCAAGCTATATCCATTTTTTTATTTTCCAGATTTTTTATAGCTTCTTTTTCTTTATCGAGCTCAAGCTGATATAGTCTCGCTTTTAATACCTTTAAAGCTGATGCCTTATTTTTATGCTGACTCCTTTGATTTTGACACTGAACTACCAAACCTGTTGGTAGGTGGGTAATACGAATTGCAGAATCTGTTTTATTGACATGCTGACCACCAGCTCCGCTTGCTCTATAGGTATCAATTCTAAGGTCATTTTGATCAATTTCAATTTCAATTTCATCATCAGATGAAGGATATACAAACACTGATGCGAATGAAGTATGTCTGCGACTATTTGAATCAAAAGGTGATATTCTAACTAATCTATGCACTCCAACTTCAGCCTTTAAAAAACCATAGGCATATTCCCCTTCTATTTCAATAGTAATATCTTTTATACCAGCCTCATCTCCCGGCTGGTAGTCAATTACGCTCTTTTTAAATCCTTTACTCTCAAACCAGCGAGTATACATTCTATATAACATTTCAGCCCAATCTTGGCTTTCTGTGCCCCCAGCTCCGGGATGTATTGTCATAATTGCATTTTGAATATCTTGCGGTTCGCCTAATATAGTTTTTAACTCAATATCATGAACTGAATCAACAAAATTTTTCAATTCAGTTTCAAGCTCTTCAATTGAGACATCTCCAGATTCACAAAATTCAATTAGCACATTAACATCATTTAATGAACGATCAATTTGTTTCCAGAGGGTTATTTCTTTTTCTAAGATAGAAATTTTTTTTAAATGAAGAGATGCAGATTGATTATCATTCCAAAAATTTTGATCAGAGGTACGCTGACGCATTTTATTTAAATCATCTTCTTTTGATGAAAGGTCAAAGATGCCTCCGCAATTCAGAAAACTTCTTTTCTGATCTCACAAAAAGTTCTTTTAAATCATTAAAGTCCATGTTTGAAATTAATACCCTAATCTCCTGTTGAGATAAACATTTTATCATTAAGATATTTTGTCAATCCAGCCTCATCTAGATCAGTATCAATAAATCTTGAATTTTCAGCAACAACTATTTGAGAACTTTCTTCTGAAATCAAAATTACGATAGCATCAGTTTCTTCAGAAATTCCTAATGCAGCTCTATGTCTCGTACCCATCCCAGGGTCAATCATTTTATTTTCAGTAAGAGGTAAAATGCATGCAGCAGCATCAATCAAATCATTCTGAATGATAACGGCTCCATCATGTAAAGGCGAAGAAGGGCTAAAAATTGAAAGCAACAATGAAGATGTGACTTCTGCCCTCAACTGAGTTCCTTGATCCTTATAAGACCTCAATCCTGTTTCTCTTTGGATAACAATTAACCCGCCCCAACTTTTTTCTTTTAATTGTGTAGTAGCTTCCACGATAGAGGTTATGGTTTTAGGTGTTCCAACTCTGAAAATTTGCTGAAAAAAACGTGTTTGGCCAACATATATAAGAAGCCTTCTAAGTTCAGGTTGAAATAGAATTACAAATGCAACAACTAAAACTGTTTGAAATTGATTCACTAGCCAAGAAGATGCGCTAAATCCAAATGCATTAAAAACAAAGGATCCGATCATTAAGATAATTAATCCTATCAACATTTGACCCGCTCTAGTTCCTCTGAAATAGTCATATATTTTATGAAAAAGCCAACTGACAAGGATTAGATCGATGAGATCAATAAGGGTAATGGTTAAAAAACCAATTTCAAAAAGAACCATTTATGAACTTTCAATAATTTTTTCAATAATTAATAAATTCTGCCTAGTCTCTTTCACATCATGAACCCGTACAATTTTTGCCCCATTCATGTAAGACGCGCTTGCAGCTGCCAAACTTCCTTCAAGTCGATCATTTACGGGTGAATTAAGGATTTCTCCAATAAACGACTTCCTTGATGGCCCAACTAATACTGGAAATCCAATATCACAAATATGCTTCAATTTACCTATGATTTCAAAATTATCATCCAATCCCTTTCCAAAACCTATTCCTGGATCCAGAATTATATTTTTTCTATCTATGCCATGATTGATAGCAATTTCAATCTGATTAGTAAAAAAATCTTTAATATCATTAATCAAATCAACATATTTTGGATTATCTTGCATCGTTTTAGGGGTACCTTTCATATGCATAATAACTACTGCAGCATTGTAATTAGAAATAATATCTACCATTTCAGAATCATAAGTTAATCCGGAAATATCATTAATAATATCCACACCATTATCAAGGGCAAACTTAGCTGTTGTTGACTTATAAGTATCAATAGATATTAAACAGTTAGTATTTTTACGTAACTCTTCAATCAGAGGTGATATGCGATTAATTTCTTCAATATCAGATACGGGATTTGACCCTGGGCGCGAAGACTCTCCGCCAATATCAATAATATCAGCACCGTTTTCTATTAGCTTGTAAGCAAAATCAATAGCCTGATTGGTTGTATGTAAATTTCCTCCATCACTGAATGAATCAGGGGTCATGTTTATTATTCCCATGATCAAACATTTTGATGGTTTCTCAAGCCAATTATTGAATTTATTTTTATTCATCGCATATGCATAAAAAAACGCCTCATTACAAGGCGTCTAATTAAATAATTTAAAAAGTTAAGATTAACTTTTTCTTGTAGTCTTCTTCTTAGAAACCTTACGAGTTGAGCCATTTTTTGATGGTCTCATTTTTTTTCCATTAACAATAGATAGTACATCATCACCATTAATCGTTTCATGCTTTAATAGCGCTTCGGCAATATCATGTAATTTAGATATATCTTTCTTTAATATTTTCTTTGCAGTTAATTGGGCTTTACGAACAATTTTTACTACTTCTTTATCGATAACTCTAGCCATTTCTTCAGAATAATCTCGCTGACTTTGAATTTCTCTACCAAGAAATATCTCCTCATTCTTTTTACCATAGGTCATGGGCCCAACAACATCACTCATTCCCCATTCGCAGACCATTTTTCTTGCAATGCTTGTAGCCTGCTCAATATCATTACCAGCTCCCGTTGTCATCTCTTTAAAAATTAGCTCTTCGGCAGCCCTTCCGCCCATTAAAACTGCTAATCTACCATTAATATATTCTCTAGAGTAACCATGCTTTTCATCAATAGGGAGTTGCATTGTAACTCCCAATGCTTGACCTCTAGGAATAATTGTTACTTTATGCACGGGGTCAGCACCCTTTGTTCTTGCTGCGACAAGCGTATGGCCACCTTCATGATAAGCCGTAATCTTTTTTTCTTCATCGGATAACACAACGCTCGTCCGTTGGACACCCATCATTACTTTATCTTTCGCTTCTTCAAAATCAGACATCTCAACTGATTTCTTCTTTTTTCTAGCAGCCAATAAAGCGGCTTCATTTACAATATTTTCAAGATCAGCTCCAACCATCCCCGGTGTTCCTTGTGCTATTGCTTTAAGGTCTACCTTCTTTCGATTAATAACAATCTTCTTTGAGTGCACTTCAAGAATGCCTAGCCTACCTTTTAAATCTGGGATATCAACTATAATTTGCCTATCAAATCGACCTGGCCTTAATAAGGCCGCATCTAGTACATCAGGGCGATTAGTTGCTGCCATTAATATTATATCTTCACTAGGCTCAAAGCCATCCATCTCAACCAGCAAGGCGTTTAGAGTCTGTTCTCTTTCATCATGTCCGCCACCTAGACCTGCACCTCTCTGCCTGCCTACAGCATCTAATTCATCAATAAAAATGATACATGGTTGATTGCTCTTTCCTTGTTCAAAAAGGTCTCTAACTCTTGATGCACCAACGCCAACAAACATTTCTACAAAATCTGCTCCACTAAGACTAAAAAAGGCTACGTTTGCTTCTCCAGCTACTGCTCGCGCTAATAAAGTCTTACCGGTTCCTGGAGGACCTACAAGAAGAACGCCCCTTGGAATCTTCGCTCCCAGCTTCTGAAATTGCTTAGGTTTTTTTAAAAACTCGACTACTTCACTAAGCTCTTGCTTGCCTTCAACGCAACCAGCCACATCATCAAAAGTGACTTTAGGCATATCAGAAGTCCAAATTTTGGCCTTACTTTTTCCAAAATTGAATATGGACTTCATTCCACCTCCACCACCTTGCATCCGTCTCATAAGAAAAATCCAAAAACCTAGAATTACTATCCAAGGTAATAAATTAAGAAAATAACCTGTCCAATCTACTGTTTGCTGTTTGAAGCTGTAGTCCACACCATTTTTATCCCATTCATTCATTACATCTCTATCAATAAAAGGTAGTTTTAATCTAAATCTTTTTAAATCAACAGATGAACCCCTCCTATTAATAATTGTTTGTGCCTGCGCAAGCTCCCCATGAAAAACTTCATCAATTATTTGAGCTTTTACTATTAATCCTTTATTTAAGAATGATCGATATTGTGAATATTGAACCTCTACTTCTTCCCCGTTGGGGTTAGTAAAAAAACTTGATAGAAAAACAGCAGATACTAAAATAAATACCCAAACAAAACTAGTCTTGCTAGCTTTTTTCCATTGGAAATTATCTGGATTATTATTGCCTAAATCAGAGTTAGCTTTATTATTCTGATTATTTGATTTGTTTTTATTTGTATTATTTGAATTAGAATTCATTTCTTAATTAACTCCCCCAAGTCTATATACTGCATTTAAATTCCTTAATTTTTGATTATAATCCAAGCCATATCCTACAACAAATTCTGGTGAAATCTCAAACCCTACCCAATCTATCTCAAAATTTAATTTTGCAACTTCAGGCTTTAAAAGCAAAGTTGCTATCTTTAATGATTTTGGATTTTTTTTCTCTATTACTTCTTTAATAAAATTGATAGTAATACCTGAATCGATTATATCCTCAAGAATAATAACATTTTTACCGCTTATATCAGATGATAGATCTTTTTCAAATTTAATTTTTCCAGTTGACTGTTTTCCATTATAGCTCGCAACCTTAATAAAATCAACTTCACAGTCAATTTCTGTTGATCTGATCAAATCTGATGCAAAAATAAAACTACCATTTAATACTACGATAAAAATTACTGGTTCAGCTTTATACTTTTCTGAGATTTGAGATGCTATTTCTATTACTCTAGAGTCTATTTCTTCTTTAGAAATTAGCTCTATTAATTTTTTTGATTCAATCATCATTGTGCAAATTTATTATATGAAAGCTCCATCATATTAGATGTGCTATTTGTTACTTTAACCTTATCGCTAATTCTTTGTCCACAAAGCCAAATAATATCATCATCAGCGGTAAGAACAAGTTGGTTCTCTTTTTTAAAGCAATCAATTTTATTATCAATTAAATAATCTGATATTTTTTTCTTTCCATTCATTCCTAGAGGCTGAAACCAATCTCCATTCAACCATGATCTAATTCTTAGATTTTTATTTTTTATTTTGTCGTAATCAATCACTTCTGTATTGAGGTTGTTATTAAAATTATGTCTATCTGTTTTCTTTAATGAAAAAGTGAAATCGTTAATATTGTATTTTCCATGATTATTAATATTGATATTAACTTTTATTGATTTATTTTGCCTCAAAATCCATTTTTTTCTATCTCTTAGAATAGTCCAGTTATCACTTAATCTCAATATTGAACCAGTTTTCGAATTATGAAAGAAATTTGTAAGAGAATTAAATTTATAACTTCTCCATGGTTTACTTGTTTCACCTATCAATTCTTTAATCAAGGTAAGCTTATGAAAATCACTAAAATTTTTAAGTTTTTCGTCCTCAAGTAAGAAATGACCGAGTGAATTTTTTTCAATACTTTT